>NZ_JACSWA010000591.1 GCF_016888125.1 Spirulina sp. CCY15215 | reverse complement strand
AGGCCTTGCGGAAGCGATGGCTGAAATGCTATAGTAACTCTCGGTATCCGCAAACGAACCTTGAAAACTAAATACGGTAAGGGTTTCAACTCTGGGCAGTTTCAATAACAACTAATCCCTATGAGGGATTGAAACTTGAGGTACGCGGTACGCGGTCGCAAGTATAAAAAAGTTTCAATAACAACTAATCCCTATGAGGGATTGAAACGGCGCTTTAAACCGTTCAAAACTGAATCCGATAAAGTTTCAATAACAACTAATCCCTATGAGGGATTGAAACTTGACAAGTGCAACCGCCAGACAGTTTTTCTTGTTTCAATAACAACTAATCCCTATGAGGGATTGAAACTCCGAGATAATTTGCTCGCACTCAACTACTACAGGTTTCAATAACAACTAATCCCTATGAGGGATTGAAACCTCAAAGAATGAGGCAGAGCGAGCAGGAAGGATGTTTCAATAACAACTAATCCCTATGAGGGATTGAAACTCGTCGGGCTTCTGGCTCTTTCGATCCAATTGGGTTTCAATAACAACTAATCCCTATGAGGGATTGAAACTGCGTAAATTCTGTGCTACTATAGAAAAACAAAGTTTCAATAACAACTAATCCCTATGAGGGATTGAAACTAGAGGGACGATCGCGCCGCTAGACCTGACAGGGTTTCAATAACAACTAATCCCTATGAGGGATTGAAACTGGTCTAGGGCGACGATTTGGGTTTCTAATCTAACGTTTCAATAACAACTAATCCCTATGAGGGATTGAAACTGGAAGCGGAAGGACTTTGTGAAAATCGACGTTTCAATAACAACTAATCCCTATGAGGGATTGAAACTTACGATCGCCCGATAATCGCGAATAACCGTTAGGTTTCAATAACAACTAATCCCTATGAGGGATTGAAACAAGAAAAATAATATCCATAAACGAAAAGTGGATATGGTTTCAATAACAACTAATCCCTATGAGGGATTGAAACCTTGTCCCCAATAATTCTTTTTCAAATTTTCGGGTTTCAATAACAACTAATCCCTATGAGGGATTGAAACTTAGTGCTTTTTGGGTGAATGCTGCAAATTGTTGGGTTTCAATAACAACTAATCCCTATGAGGGATTGAAACTAGATGCGATCGCTTTGTAGGAAGAATATTAAATTTTGGTTTCAATAACAACTAATCCCTATGAGGGATTGAAACTCTAACAGGATCGATGGGTAAATGTTCGCTTGGATGTTTCAATAACAACTAATCCCTATGAGGGATTGAAACCTCAATCTCTACGATCGCGAATCCAAAGAATGGGGTTTCAATAACAACTAATCCCTATGAGGGATTGAAACGTGCGAACAGAGCCCGAACCCGCTCGCACTTTAGTTTCAATAACAACTAATCCCTATGAGGGATTGAAACCTTTCCGCTCTTTCTCCGATTGCATTATCTCTTCGTTTCAATAACAACTAATCCCTATGAGGGATTGAAACGTAGTATTGCGAAGATTATACTACAAAACAAGGGTTTCAATAACAACTAATCCCTATGAGGGATTGAAACTGGGTGCCGCGAAAGGATAAGACTATTGAAAAGGTTTCAATAACAACTAATCCCTATGAGGGATTGAAACGTTTTTATGATCCTAGAAAAAAGCATCGTGTTGTTGGGTTTCAATAACAACTAATCCCTATGAGGGATTGAAACAGGGTTTTTAGACTGGCGATCGCGTTCAATACAGTTTCAATAACAACTAATCCCTATGAGGGATTGAAACACTAAAAAATCCAAGCACTACGGATTCCACATCCCGTGTTTCAATAACAACTAATCCCTATGAGGGATTGAAACAAAGGCATGGAGCGGTGAGTCTAGCATGATATCGAGAGTTTCAATAACAACTAATCCCTATGAGGGATTGAAACCAGATTATCGAGCGAAAACGCGATCGCACCGAGTTTCAATAACAACTAATCCCTATGAGGGATTGAAACGTCTCCTGCGATCGCATCCCCGAAATGCTGCCTCATATTGTTTCAATAACAACTAATCCCTATGAGGGATTGAAACGTAAAATGGCATCCGTGTTAAATGTGCTAATCATCGGGTTTCAATAACAACTAATCCCTATGAGGGATTGAAACAAGTCGGGATATTTATTAGCAATATCAAAGCTACTATCGGTTTCAATAACAACTAATCCCTATGAGGGATTGAAACAAGTTATCCAAGAACGGGCAAAAAGCCGCGCTAATGTTTCAATAACAACTAATCCCTATGAGGGATTGAAACAATGGAGGAATAAGTGATGCGTAATAAACTCGTGCGTTTCAATAACAACTAATCCCTATGAGGGATTGAAACTCCACGAGAAAAGCGACAAGACTTATCATGGATGCCTGTTTCAATAACAACTAATCCCTATGAGGGATTGAAACAGCAGCAGCAGAGGAAAGCGGTGCGGAAATCTCGGAGTTTCAATAACAACTAATCCCTATGAGGGATTGAAACCTCAAAAAAATGGAGGACTGCAAAAGCGAGACTCAATGTTTCAATAACAACTAATCCCTATGAGGGATTGAAACAGAACAAAAAACAAAAAGGACATTTCAGCGCCAGGATCAGGTTTCAATAACAACTAATCCCTATGAGGGATTGAAACATCAAGAAGATGGAGGATTGCAAGAGCGAGCCAGTTTCAATAACAACTAATCCCTATGAGGGATTGAAACAAGTACAGCAATGGGAAGTGATGATGTACAATAAGTTTCAATAACAACTAATCCCTATGAGGGATTGAAACCCCTATGGGATGCGATTCGGGCGTTAACGCGGGGATGGGAGATGGTTTCAATAACAACTAATCCCTATGAGGGATTGAAACTAAAGGGGGATTACCCCGTAAAATCAAAAATATTAGATAAGTTTCAATAACAACTAATCCCTATGAGGGATTGAAACGCCTTTGATATGCTTGACGCTTTTGGGGGAAGTTTCAATAACAACTAATCCCTATGAGGGATTGAAACTAACGCTTATTAGCGATCGCACTTCTTTTGTACTGTTTCAATAACAACTAATCCCTATGAGGGATTGAAACTCCTCTTCCTAATGCTTTTTCTCTTTCTAGCGCTTCGTTTCAATAACAACTAATCCCTATGAGGGATTGAAACCGCAACGTTTGTCCCGATGAATCCGAAAACTTCGTTTCAATAACAACTAATCCCTATGAGGGATTGAAACAAAGACAGTATCATAATCGATCTGCCCTAAGAACAGTTTCAATAACAACTAATCCCTATGAGGGATTGAAACGAATTTCCATAGAAAAGAAAGGAGGCCGGATAACCGTTTCAATAACAACTAATCCCTATGAGGGATTGAAACTCGTTTTTGAGGTCGCGATCGCCAGCGATCGCTGTTTCGATGGTTTCAATAACAACTAATCCCTATGAGGGATTGAAACGCCACAGTGAATGCTTGGAAGGTGTGGTTGGAGTGCGGTTTCAATAACAACTAATCCCTATGAGGGATTGAAACGCTAAAGAGATAGAAACCGAGGCAATGAAAAACGGTTTCAATAACAACTAATCCCTATGAGGGATTGAAACATTCTCTAGCCGGTACAACTCGCGACGGTATCGCTCGTTTCAATAACAACTAATCCCTATGAGGGATTGAAACAATTCAATCAGCTTGATAAAATCTGCATCTTTATCAGTTTCAATAACAACTAATCCCTATGAGGGATTGAAACTTTAAAATCCGATTAACAAGGATTTCCTTTTTTCGTTTCAATAACAACTAATCCCTATGAGGGATTGAAACGAACCAGTTAGGAACGATCCCATTCCTAACTTGCCGTTGTTTCAGTTTCAATAACAACTAATCCCTATGAGGGATTGAAACATTGGCCAAACAAAATAACCTAGGTGTACACTCTGTTTCAATAACAACTAATCCCTATGAGGGATTGAAACTCGTTTTTGAGGTCTTTGTTACTGGCGATCGCAGTTTCAATAACAACTAATCCCTATGAGGGATTGAAACGGAAGAATATTAAATTTTGCGATCCCCCTTTCAAGTTTCAATAACAACTAATCCCTATGAGGGATTGAAACTCAATCCTTCTGGGATTGCTGATAAATTTAGCGGTTTCAATAACAACTAATCCCTATGAGGGATTGAAACGCCATAAAAGTTTTTGAAGATCCTTCATCTGAGTGTTTCAATAACAACTAATCCCTATGAGGGATTGAAACCAAGCGACCATCCCCGTGATGGGGAGAGCCACAGCCCGACACGTTTCAATAACAACTAATCCCTATGAGGGATTGAAACGTATTGATCACAGTATCTTTCATGGACTTGATACATTTTGTTGTTCATGTTTCAATAACAACTAATCCCTATGAGGGATTGAAACAAGAGAACTAACGACCCTTGTAAGCTCAAGTACAGTTTCAATAACAACTAATCCCTATGAGGGATTGAAACTGATTCATGGGTGATCATTTGTCTGATCGATGTCAGACTTGTTTCAATAACAACTAATCCCTATGAGGGATTGAAACTCCTCTCGGTGGGGGCTGGTTTGCCTCGGTGCCGGCGTTTCAATAACAACTAATCCCTATGAGGGATTGAAACTGGGATTTTTTGATGCTATGAAAAGACTCTCGAATTGTTTCAATAACAACTAATCCCTATGAGGGATTGAAACCATAGCATTGAGAAGAAATAGTGACCAATGAGAAGTTTCAATAACAACTAATCCCTATGAGGGATTGAAACCGTTACGGCACTCATATTCAGATTCAGACAATAAGTTTCAATAACAACTAATCCCTATGAGGGATTGAAACACAATCCTTAACAGGTTTGATGAAGAGAAAAGGTTTCAATAACAACTAATCCCTATGAGGGATTGAAACTAGATTGACATTGTTATACAGGTCTTTATTGCGTGTTTTGGTTTCAATAACAACTAATCCCTATGAGGGATTGAAACGCATCAGTGTCTACCGTAGCATTTTTGGCATCTGATGTTTCAATAACAACTAATCCCTATGAGGGATTGAACGTACTTTCGGAAATCTGAGAGAGAAGAAATTATGAGACTGGCTTTAAACTTTATATTTAGTTAAACTTTACAATACCGGCTTTAAACCTGATAACCTCAAAACTAATCCCTTAAAACTCCCCAGGTAAGATTCGAACTTACGACCAATCGGTTAACAGCCGACCGCTCTACCACTGAGCTACTGAGGAATGTCTGCTTTTTCTGCAACAGTTTCTTATTATAAGCACCCCCCATTCAATTTGGCAAGCCCTTGAAGAAAATTTTTGCCAATTGTGAATTCTATCGAGGGTTCAGGCTATGGTAGAGAAAACCTAAAGCTAGAGAGTGAGGGTTAGCCATTGATTTTAATCAATGGACATCGAACGCAACGGGTTTTAACCCGTCTTGTGTTACAATAAT
>NZ_JACSWA010000590.1 GCF_016888125.1 Spirulina sp. CCY15215 | reverse complement strand
GGGAGGAGGTGCGGGAATACTTGCCACCTTCGGAGGGGGAGGGGGAGGAGGTGCGGGAATACTTGCCACCTTCGGAGGAGGAGGGGGAGGAGGTGCAGGAATACTTGCCACCTTCGGAGGGGGAGGAGGTGCGGGAATACTTGCTGCTGGTGGAGGAGATATGCCAACATGAGGTTTTTTGGCCTTGGCGATCGCCATTTTAATCGCCTTTTGGAATTGTTTGCGATCGAAAGGATAAAAAATAACCTCAAAGCGATCGTCAGGAGGAAGTTTTTCCGCGATCGGATCTATCGTTTCAGCCATCAAAACCATCGGAATATTTTGCAACTTGGGATGATTTTGCGCTTTATTGAGAATTTTCCAGCCGCTTATTTGAGGTAAATCAAATTTAATCACCAATAGACGAAGATTAGCGATTTCTGTTTTGATAGCATCAAGGGCAGTTTTCCCATCTCTTGCTTCTACAACAACAAATTTCCCTCCCGGCAGCATTTCCCGTAGGGATGAGAGCATTTCTTCGCTATCTTCAAGAATTAAAACTTTATTCTTCACCATTTGTTACGTTTTGTTTGTAATTTGTTGCCTGTTGCCTATTTCCTGTTACCTATTCTCTCTAATAACTGCTTCCCCAAATTTTAATCGTATTGTCTCGGCTACCGCTAACAATGGTTTTTCCGTCATTGCAAATCGCCACCGATCGCACTAAATCTGTATGTCCGAGCAATGTATTAATAAACTCTCCCGTATTAAAATCCCAGATTTTAATGGTACTATCTCGACTGCCGCTTGCGATAATATTACCATCAGCACTGACAGCGATGGAAGTGACAGACTGACTGTGACCCCGTAGAGTCCGCAGGACGTGACCCGAGTGCATATCCCAAATTTTAATCGTGCGATCGCGACTACCGCTAATAATTGTTTTTCCATCGGGACTGATGGCCACAGACCGAATTTCATCATTATGACCCCAAAGAGTGTCGAGGTTTTTCCCCGTTTTAAAGTCCCAGATTTTAATTGTGCGATCGCGGCTACCACTGACCACTTTATCACCTTTAGGACTGATGGCCAAGTCCGTGACACCGCGAGAATAGCCGCGAAAATTGCCTTTAGGTCGTCCTTTATCCAAATCCCAAATTTTAATTGCTGGCGATCGCTTCAACAGGCCGATCAAGCTCAAAATGGCACCAATACGACGAGAGGGAATTCGATTTAAAAATGCTTCCAAGCCACCGTCATATTTAGGTTTAATGGTATTGTCCGCGCTGGCACTTATAATGGTTTTACCATCGGGACTCAAAGCTAGAACATAGATTTGGTGAGATTTTCCCAGCATATTATTTAACTCCACCCCCGTTTCCAAACTCCAAGTTTTAATGGTATTGTCGGTACTACAACTAATAATCTTTTCCCCATCGGTACTAATTGCTACAGAAAGAACCGCAGATTCGTGACCGTGAATGGTTCTGATTTCCCTTCCTGTCAGGATATCCCAGAGTTTAATTGTTCCATCTTTAGAAGCGCTAACAATGGTACGATTATCCGGGGCGATCGCCACATCTTGCACCCAATAGGAATGACCTCGCAGGGTTTGCAAACACTGCATAGAAACCCAATTTTTATGAGGGGGTAAAACTTGAATTTTGGGCGATCTTAATTGTTCAATGAGGAGTTTTTCCGCAACTTGACGTATTTCTGAGGATTCTCCACGGAGAGCATTTATAATTAAACGATAACCTGGTTCGTCATAATCAAAGGCTTCTTTAAGGGCGGAAATTTTAACCTCTTCCACAGTGCTTTTATAGCGCATCAGGACATCATCAAACCCTGACAAGTTGACCAGATGTGAAACTTCACTTTCGCGATTATTTTCTGCAATAAAAGTTTTATTGAGTTGTATTGTTTGTTCGTCTTCAGGATTAAGATCGGGGTGGGATGGGCGATCGCTTTCTTCTGCGGTAAAAGGTTCAATTTTGAAAGAATGAGACTCAAGATTGATGCTGTTTTTATCTTCAATAATTGTGAATTCATTTTCCGGTTCTGAATTAGCAGTTTCTTCGCCCAATTCTGTTGATTGTTCTGAGGTTTTTCGGCTGCGTTTGTCTTCAAGAATCGTATGTTCTACTTCTGAGTTTTCTGAGTCTTCGGAATCGGATAAAACACTGGGGAGGGAAATAGGAATTTTGCGTCGATCCTCAAAAATAGTATATTCCTCTTCCTCTTCGGATGGGCGATCGCTTTGCGAAAATTCGCGATCGAAGTTTTCAATAACGATCAAGTCATCCTGTGCAGAATCGCTAATTAAAGGTCCATTATCTGTGGTTTCAGGTTCAAATAAATCATCTGTATCTAAGGGAGGGAAAATAGCATCTGTATCGGTAGGATAAACTACTGTTTCGTCTTCCAATTGCAGGGAAGGATCGAATATAGAGTCAGATTCATTTTGATTGGTTACTGTGCTTGTTTGTTCTTCCCAAGAGGGAGTAAAAGGATTTTCGGAGGATTCAGGGGACTCTTCTGACCATGATTCTGAAGAATGTGGTGTGGAGAAAATATCATCGGAGGGTAACTGAATTTCTGCCGCAGGATTTAGAGTTAATGAAGGATCAAAGAAGTTATCTTCTCGATCTTCATTGCGGTTTAGATAATCTTCGCGAATATCTTCATCTGATGTATTGATATCAAGTCTGATATCATATTCTACGGGAAGTTCATCCGAAAAAATACTAAGTTCATCTGATGCACTTTCATCAAAGATATCGACATTAAATTCTGAGGTTAACGTATTTTCATCATCTTCTGTTATATAGCTTATTGGAGCAAGGCGATCGCTGATTTCCTCATTAATTACTAAAGGTTCATCTGTTTCTAAATCGCCAAAACTCTCATCAATGAGTGCATTTGATTCTTCAGAAGAGTATTCTAGTTCAAAACTGTTCTCATCTGCTTCTAAATCCTCAAAACTCTCATCAATAAGTGCATTTGATTCTTCAGAAGAGTATTCTAATTCAAAACTGTTCTCATCTGTTTCCTCATTAATTACTAAAGGTTCATCTGTTTCTAAATTGCCAAAACTCTTATCAATGAGTGCATTTGATTCTTCAGAAGAGTATTCTAGTTCAAAACTGTTCTCATCTGCTTCTAAATCCTCAAAACTCTCATCAATGAGTGCATTTGAGTCTTCGGAAGAGTATTCTAGTTCAAAACTGTTCTCATTTGTTTCTTCACTGATTACTAAGGATTCCTCTGCTTCTAAATTGCCAAAACTCTCATCAATAAGTGCATTTGAGTCTTCAGAAGAGTATTCTAATTCAAAACTATTCTCATCTGTTTCTTCACTGATTACTAAGGATTCCTCTGCTTCTAAATTACCAAAACTCTCATCAATGAGTGCATTTGAGTCTTCAGAAGAGTATTCTAATTCAAAACTATTCTCATCTGTTTCTTCACTGATTACTAAGGATTCCTCTGCTTCTAAATCCTCAAAACTCTCATCAATGAGTGCATTTGATTCTTCAGAAGAGTATTCTAGTTCAAAACTGTTCTCATCTGTTTCTTCCCTGATTGCTAAGGATTCCTTTATTTCTCCATTATTTTGACTAAAATTATCGTCTTCAAAATCTTCCGATGATAGGCTAATATCTAAAGAAGGGAATTCATCGAACTCTGGAGTTAGGTCTTCCGATGATAGGCTAATATCCAAAGAAGGAAATTCATCAAACTCTGGAGTTAGGTCTTCCGATGATAGGCTAATATCCAAAGAAGGAAATTCATCTATCTCTGGAGTTAGGTCTTCCGACGATGATAGGCTAATATCCAAAGAAGGAAATTCATCAAACTCTGGAGTTAGGTCTTCCGACGATGATAGGCTAATATCCAAAGAAGGAAATTCATCAAACTCTGGAGTTAAGTCTTCTTCTGATAAATCAATATCCAAAGAAGGAAATTCATCGAACTCTGGAGTTAAGTCTTCTGCTGATAAATCGATATCTAAAGAAGGAAATTCGTCAATCTCTGCTTTTTCTTCATCAATTATTGACGATATAGAGTCGGAATAAAAATCAAAAGATTCACCCCTTTTATTTTGTTTTTCTAAAGAAGGTGAACTTATATCTAAAACTTCTACATTATTTTTCTCATCTGGTTTTTGCGGAGATTCTTCCTCTTGTTGCAAAGCATCTAATTCACTTATATCAATTGTTTCATCTGTACCCGTTGTATCGAAAGAAAAATCCTGTTCTTGAACACCATCTTCTTGATTATCTATACGTTCTTCTACTGGTAAAACAACAGCATCCAAAGCGGGAAAATTTAATCCTAAAGCTGTCATTTCATCTCGATCGATCGCATCCTCTGTACTCGTTGTATCAAAGGAAAAATCGAGTTCTTGTTCCTCCGATCGCGGTTGCGCGATCGCCTCGTCTTCTTCGGGGTAAGATAGACTAGATTCAGGATCGTTGCGTTCCGATTCAACAAAAGTTTCAAAAATATTATCTAGATCGACAGTAGGTTCAATAACAGATTCGCGATCGCCTTGAGAAGTAAGAGATTCTTCCTCGCGATCGCGAAGTAGATCCTGATAAACAGAAATCGCCTTCCCAATGGCATTTTTAACAACTGTCCGCAATTCTTGTCTCTCAAAGGGTTTCTGTAAAAATTCCACCATCGGATGAGACGAGATAGGAGTATCGGTTAACTCCGTCATCATCACTAGAGGGATTTTTTGCAGTTCTGTATCCGCTTGCAGTCGTTCTAAAACGTCCCAGCCATTCACTTTTGGCAAGGCTGAGTCTAAAATAATAAAACGGATATTCGAGCGTTCCTGTTGGATGAGGGATAGACCCCCTTCTCCATCAGTTGCTTCCTTAATTTCGTATTGCCCTTTTGGTAAAAATTCCCGAAGTTGCGTTCTTGTCGCATGGTTGTCATCGAGAATCAAAACTTTGCCACTCGCCATAATCCTTATTTAGAGTTACGATTGGTTTGACCAGTTATTGGCCGGGGAAGGAACGGGGAACGGAAAAAGGGATAGTAAATGCCCCTGCCTTCATCATAATATTCCCTAGTTGGCTGAAGATCGATAAAATATGTGAAGATTGACGGGAAATAAGCGTTTACAGGGATTTGCTCAGACTGGGGAATGCGAGAAAACTTTAGAAAATATTAATATTTTGTTTGCCAGAAGTGAAAAATAATAACTTAATATCTCTTTCTCCTTATCGATCGCGCTGAAATTTCTTAATTTCTTTATGAACGTTCAAGCCAATTTGCAGTGCTTCGTTGAATAGTTGACTGTTATCATTCTCATCATGTCTGGCTGTAAATGCCATTAAAATATCAAGATCGCTTTCTAAGGTTGCAAGAAGTTCGTAGCGACTGGGGATCCACTGGGTTTGTTCTCGCATCAACTGTTCGACATTTAATGCGGTAATTAAGCTATGACGAATGGTTTGCAGGAGTTCAAAAGTTTCTAAACGATTTTGTTCTGGTTGAGAATCTGAAGATTTGAGGGAATTGAGGCGATCGACAAAGGTAACGGAATGAACAACACGATTATATTTTTCGATTTCACTGAGGAGATGAGTTAAAGATTTAAGTTGTTTTGCTTTTTGCCAACAATAGAGATTAAATGCCAATAAAATTAACCCAATTAAAGAAAATGAGATTGTAAATAGAGGAAAAACGAGATGGCGATCGCGCGTTCCCGATGCTTGTAAAACGATTGCTGTTGTGGGTAAGATGAGAACGATCGCGATCGCCATCAATCCCAATTCTGTCAATAAAGTTGAAACTAAATATTTCCCTTTTTTCTGCATAACTCCTCGATAGAAGTCAATGGCAATATTGGCGATCGCGTCAATATGGAGAATTTCCTCTAATTCTTGGGGTGTAATGCTGAGTTCGTGAAATTCTTGATTAAATTCTTTCATTATTTCTAGAAAATAAAGCACAACTTCTGAACAATTTTGCCGGGTGGACAGAACCCACCCCAACTCTTAGTTTATGCCAAAAAACTGACTGATAATATGAACGAGATGGGCATAAAAATTACTTTCAAGATTACGAAAAATCTCGAAAGACTTCCCTGGAGAACCAAAGATCGGTCGCAATGTCCAACCTAATTGACTTCCCACAAACCCATACAAAACTAACCATGCTTTCACGGAAATATCTCTGCGTTTGGGTTGAACTCCTTCAATATCGTTAATAAAGAGAATGCCGCGATAAAAAAACTGAACTCCCACAAAACTCGAGACGATCAAAATGACAACATTTAACAATTTAAAGAAATTGTAGTCGTCCATAGAAAGACGGAAAAAGAGACTAATGGGGGCAAATCCAAATAACATAATACTAACAACAGACATAGAAGCAAGGAGGAGACAACAATATTGCCAAAATGTCCGTTTTGACCCGCAAACGACATCAAAGAAAAATAAAGAAGGGAGACAAATTAACAAGGTAAGTAAATATAGTGCAGGAAGTTTAATCGCTGAGGAAATTGCTTGTAACCAGCCACTAAAAGACCCTAAAATACCGCCATATAGCCCCAAGAAAAGAGAACTACAAACGGCAAAAGCAAGAATATATTTCTCGATATATTTGCCGTCACGAATATTTTCAAGGAATTGAAGGCGATCGCGCAGAAACTCCATTAAAACCGCAAAGTGATTCATTTATTCTTTCCCCAAATCTAAAAAGTAGAGACTTAATTTAATTCTTAATTCAAGCCCAAAATTTTCCCGAATATTTGCAGAAGTGCTGCATAAAAGTTGCTTTCAACCGGACGAAAAATTTCAAATTCTGCACCTGGTACGCCAAAAAAAGGTCTGAGTGTCCAGCCTAATTGACTACCCACAAATCCATAAAGAACTAACCAACCTTTGACCGCAGAAATACTCCGTATCTTCTGTTTTCCTTGTAGATCGTTGATAAAGTGCATACTGCGATAAAAAAATTGCACCCCAATAAAACTAGAAGCAGCTAAAACAACAATATTTAAAAGCGTAAAAAAGAGATAATCGTTGATAGAAAGACGAAAAAAGAGAACAATCGGTGCAAAACCGAATAACATCACGCTTATAGCAGACATAGAGGCCAATAGCAAGCAAAAATATTGTAGAAATGTCCGCTTCGATCCGGAAACAACGTTAAAAAAGAAGAGTGCAGGAAGGCAAATTAAAAGCGTTAAGAGATAGAGTGCAGGCAGTTTGATCGCTGAGGCGATCGCTTGCAAACCGCCGCTAAATGACCCCATAATACCGCCGTAGATGGCAAAAAAGAAGGCGCTACATAAGGCAAAAGAAATAATATATTTCTCTAAATGCTTGCCATTACGAACATTTTGTAGGAACTTAATGCGATCGCGCAAAAATTCCATCACAATCCCAAAATAGTTCATGAATTTACTCCAGACACCAGATTGCTAATTGTCCCCATTCACAGGAAAAGCGATTTAGGAAATTTATCTCATTTCTTTACAAAAATTTACTTTTTTCAACCTGCAAAAAAATATTCCCCTACTCCCTCAATTGAGAGAGTAGGAGAAAATTTCACCATTTTGGCTATCAATTAGATCGGCGAACTATTCAACGATTCACTGATATTTCTGATACCTAATAATTGTTAGACAATTAAACTGCAACAGCCGTTTTAACCTTAGCAGCCAATTCACCGCTTGCATACTTGCGAGCGTATTCATCTAACGTAACTTGCTTAATCTTAGTTGCATGACCAGCCGTACCAAAGGCTTGATAACGAGCCAAACAAACATCCTTCATCATTTTAATAGAAGGCTTGAGGAAATGGCGAGGGTCAAAATTCTTGGTATCTTCATAAGCAGCCTTGCGAATGGCTGCAGTGATTGCCAAACGGTTGTCTGTGTCAATATTCACCTTGCGAACACCGCTCTTAATTCCCTTTTGAATTTCTTCAACAGGAACCCCATAGGTTTCAGGAATAGTGCCACCATACTTATTGATAATCTCAATTAAGTCAGCAGGAACAGAAGAAGAACCGTGCATCACTAAATGAGTGTTAGGCAAACGGCTGTGAATTTCTTCAATGCGGCTGATAGCGAGGATTTCACCAGTAGGCTTGCGGGTAAACTTGTAAGCACCGTGGCTAGTGCCGATCGCAACCGCTAAAGCATCTACTTGAGTGCGTTCTACAAATTCAACAGCTTCGTCGGGGTCTGTGAGCAGTTGTTCTTTGCTCAGTACGCCTTCTGCACCGTGGCCGTCTTCTTTTTCTCCCATTCCCGTTTCGAGAGAACCCAAGCAACCGAGTTCGCCTTCAACGCTGACTCCAATAGAGTGAGCAACTTTAACAACTTCAGCCGTAACACTAGCATTGTACTCAAAACTAGCGGGGGTTTTAGCATCAGCTTCTAAAGAGCCATCCATCATGACACTGGTGAAGCCGTAGCGCATTGCCGTGTAGCAGGTGGAAGGCGCATTGCCGTGATCTTGGTGCATGGCAATGGGAATATGAGGATAGGTTTCTACTGCCGCTTGGATTAAGTGGCGTAGGAAGTTTTCCCCAGCATAGGAACGAGCGCCGCGAGAGGCTTGAAGAATGACGGGGCTGTTGGATTCCTCAGCAGCCTGCATAATGGAGAGGATTTGCTCCATATTGTTGACGTTATAAGCTGGGATTCCATAACCGTTCTCCGCCGCGTGATCTAAGAGCAGCCGCATAGGTACGAGCGCCATAAAATATCCTCCTAATTTTTGTTTGAGTGTTTAAATTTGGTGTTGACTACCAAAAAATTTTCTTTACTGCCCTAATCTTAAGATAATTCTTAGCTTTTTGTTAAATTGTTTTTACGTTTCCTGCTTGCGGAGGAAATTTGCAGAGGCGATCGCCTTTACAATTGTTAATGATTGCTTTTTAGAAAAAGTTTAAAATGTCCCACACTATTGTTACAGAAACTTGTGAAGGCGTAGCGGATTGCGTCGCAGCTTGTCCCGTTGCCTGCATTCACCCCGGTCCCAGCAAGAATGGGAAAGGGATGGATTGGTTTTGGATTGATTTTGAAATTTGCATCGATTGTGGTATCTGTTTGCAGGTTTGTCCAGTAGAAGGGGCGATCGTGCCGGAAGAACGCCCAGATTTACAAAAAACCCCCTAAAAATGGCGATCGCAGCTAGGGAGCATCTCACTCCCTAACTGGGTAAGCCTTATTTAAGTTATTCATCCACTTCTACACCCAATTCTCGCAGTTTTGCGGCTAATCGTTCAGCACGCTGTTTTTCCCCATCGGCACGCCGTTTTTCTCCATCAGCACGCCGTTTTTCTCCATCAGCACGTAGTTTTTCCCCATCAGCACGTTCCTCTCCCGTTAAGATAAGATTGCCTTGAAAATCCCACCATCGTAGCCAAGGTAAATCCATATTTTTGTAAATTCCCTGCCAAATTCCTAACTCAACACCCATCTCCTCAATCACATAATGTCCCCGCTCATTGGGAAACATTAACTGATATTTTCCTGCAATTAAGTGATACATTTCTAGGGAAGCCTTCTTTTCCTCATAAATTCCGTAGAAAGGAATGCGGATTGCTTTTTCATACACCCAAAACTTACCTTGATAAGGGGTTTTATCTCTTTCTTCCGCACCATTCCCCGATACGAATTCGATCGCAATTAAAGGAGCAACTAACTCTTGCCATAAGACATAAGAGCGTCTTATTTTCCCCTCTAAAGTTGGGGATACATTGGGTACATAAAACCAATCTGGTGCTTCTGCTCCCTTTTGGGGTGGCTCAGTGATACGCCAGTAAATGCCACTATCTTGACCGATACAAAATTGGCGATCGGGGTGAATTTCTTGTAATTTCCCCCAAATTGATTCGGTTAAGAGGATACTTTGGGGATGTTCTTGGAAGTTTTTCACAAATGTTCCGTCTTCACAAGGTAATTGTGTATGATCTGGTAATTGAATTGGAGTTTTAGAATCTAGAGCCTGCATAATTTGTTATTGTCTCCATTAAAATAAGTACGAAAAGAAATAAAGTGCGATCGCTATTTCAGAAGCAATTTTCGTTAGTTTCTCATTAATACAAAAAGGCGATTGTTAAACCGAACATTTTACAGGAATTTCCGTATTTTGCCCATTGACTCTTTACAAACAGACTGAAACTATATATTTCTCCCGAGATAGCGATTTTTTCCTCCCATTATCTTGAAATTGATACAATGAGAACAATCGCATAAGTAGGGCGCATTCTCATGCCGCAATATTTGTTATGACAGCCGTTCAACCTACCAACGCTCTAAATCGGCGATCGCCCCAAGAAAACGCGATCGCCTCTCCCGTGTCGTCCCCATCCGCATCTAGCTATCCCTTTAATGCCCAAGCCATTAAAGCGCAATTAACCTCATATAGTGAACAAAAATTTACAGGAAAACTGGAATTACAATTAACCCCTCGAGAAAAATGGAATTTATATCTTAACCTAGGGCGCTTAATCTGGGCAACGGGAGGGCTTCACCCCGTCCGACGGTGGCGCAGACAATTGTGGCGTTGCTGTCGTGAGATTAGTCCCAATCAAATTAATCTGCGAAATACCGATGCCCTCGAATGCTGGGATTATCAAATTTTGGTGATTGTGGTTCAACGTAAATTATCTGAGACGGAACCCATTGTGGCAACTATGTTAGGCATGATGACAGAAGTATTATTTGATATTGTTCAGCTTATGGAGTTATTAACCCTCAAACTCAAAGCAATTAAAAATCCAGCCCAATCAAAATATCAATATTCTCTGATTGTTCACCCTGGAGTTCGTCCTTCCGATCGCGGCTTATTACCTCAAAATGATTGGTTATTAGCATCCGCTATTATGCAAATCGATCTGATTTGGCAGCAGTGGGTCAATGCAGGACTAAAAGGTTATTCCCCCAATTTTGCGCCGATGATTAGTAACCCACAAAAACTACAAAAAATCATCCCCGAAACCACCTATAAAAATTTAATAACTTTATGCAATGGACAAAGAACTTTACGGGATATAGCTGCTCTTTGTCAACAAGATGTTTTAAAACTTTCCACATCTTTAGCACCCTATATTCGCCAACAAACGATTAAATTAACTAAACTTCCCGATTTGCCTCATCCGGATTTCCGAGAAGTAAAAAAAATCACCAAACCCCGTCAACCGTTGATTGCTTGTATTGAGGATAATACACAAACTCTACAACTTTTAAAAGAAATTCTCACGGAAGCAGGTTATCGATTTTTGGCGATCGCAAAGGAAGTAGAAACTTTACCGATGTTATTGCAACACGAACCAGATCTAATTTTTCTGGATTTAATCATGCCTATTGCTAACGGTTATGAAATTTGCGCTCAAATTCGCAGGATCGAACGCTTTAAAGAAACACCAATTGTTATTTTAACTGGAAAAGACGGCCTTGGCGATCGCGTTCGAGCCAAAATAGTTGGAGCCACTAATTTTTTAACCAAACCTATTGATGCAGATAAGGTTTTAAACTTGATCGGCGAACACTTGGACAACAATCGATGAACAATTATCAATTATCAATGAGGGTAAAACAATGAGCGAACAACAAATAGCTTTTCTGGGACTGGGTGTAATGGGGGGGTATATGACCGCAAACTTGGTCAAAGGCGGTTTTAATGTGAAAGGATGGAATCGAACCAGCGATCGCCCTGGGGTTAAAATTGCCGCAGAAGCAGGGGCAGAAATCGCCTCTTCTCTACCAAAAGCCATTGAATCAGCAGAGATTATCTTTTCCTGTTTGGGGGATGTTCCCGATGTGGAAGAAGTGCTATTAGGAAAGGAAGGCGCGATCGATTATGCCCCTAAAAATGCCTTAATTGTTGATACCAGTACTATCGGTTCAACCGCCGCGAAAAGAATCGGTGTGGAGTTAGCCAAGCATCATTTACGCTTTCTTGATGCACCAGTTTCTGGAGGAGATATTGGCGCAAAAAATGGGACTTTAACCTTTATGGTAGGAGGTAGCGAGCCGGATTTTGCCGAATGCGAACCTTTCTTTCAAGTAATGGGTCAAAATATCCGTTTGTGCGGTTCTGTGGGTAGCGGTCAGGCTGTGAAAATGTGCAATCAAATCCTCGGTTCTCTCAGTTTAGTGGGTATCTGTGAAGCAATGCTTTTAGCTGAGAAACAGGGCATCGATCCTAGTTTAATTGTTGAAGTATGCAGTACGGGTGCATCAGGTTCTTGGGCGCTCTCTAATCTGGGGATGAAAGTAGCAGAATCGAATTTTGCACCAGGATTTATGGTGAAACATATCCTCAAAGATCTGCGCTTGGTGCGAGAAATTGCTGAATCTGCATCTCTAGAATTACCGGGAACCGAATTGAGCGATCGCCTCTTTAAAATTGTGCAGAGTTTAGGTGATGGAGAAGGAAAGGAACAGGGAACTCAGGCCATGATTCGCGCTTATCGAGAGAAATAAAGCCCTATAATCTCCATTAATGATGCTAAAGGATGAGATTCATCGATCCAGCAAAGGCGATCGCACTTCCTCCTAACTCCTAAGAAAAGCGATCGCCTTCCCAAACAAGATTAATTTTTCTTGTTTTGTACTAATAATTTCTCAAATAATGCCTCATAGCGATCTAACGCTGTAGAAAAGGCATAATTGGCGATCGCGTGCTGGCGACTAGCTTCTCCTAACAGTTTAACCTGCTCTGGATGGTTGTATAAATCGCGAATTGTATCAGCTAAAGCCTGGGGATCTTCTGGCGGGATTACAATCCCTCCACCGCTATTACGAATCGCATTTGCAGCCGTCCCCGTATTGGGAACAGAACCAATAATTGCACGACCACTGGCTAATAAAACCTGTATTTTGGAAGGCATATTAAAGGAAATTACATTCTTTTTTTGTATCACTAAACCAACATCTGCTGATGAAAGCATTTCCGGCAATCTTTCTCGGGGTTGAAATGGTCGTAATGTAACATTGCTAACCTGTTTTTCTAAACAATATTCTTGCAGTTTTTCTAGCGCCCTTTCTTCCCCCACAATCACCACTGCAATATTAGCAATATCTTGTAAATATTCTGCTGCATCGATAACCGTTTCTAAACCCTGAGTTAAAGCAATATTGCCCGAATATAAAACAATAAATTTTCCCTCTAATTCATTCTCGCGACGAAAATAATTATCTTCTTTTGATAAAGGTTTAATAAAATCTACATCAACCCAATTAGGAATAAGTGTAATTTTTTCCTCGGAAACGCCTTTCCCCAATAAATTGTCTGTAAATCCTTGGGAAATCACAGAAATATTGGTTGCTGTGCGATAATTATACTTCTCTAGCTGAGTAAAAATTTTAATTGCTGTTTTGGAAGTTAATAATCCTACATGAACCGCCGCATCGGGCAAAATATCTTGTAAATTAAGAATCGTAGGACACTTATAAATCCAACCCAAAATAGATGCAGGAATGCCAACAGGCAACCCCGGAACTGTTAAAATTAAAATGTCCGGTCGCCGATTATATTGAGCAAATAATGCTTGAAAAAAGCTCAAAACCATAAAACTGAATTCAAATAAAGCACGATTAAAAAACGTCCGCTTTTTACTCGATCGCACGTAACAGCGCTGAACAATAACGCCATTGATCTTTTCGGTCAGATAAATTTTGCCACGATATTCCTCATAAATCTCACTTTTAGGATACCAAGGCATAGCCGTTACAACTCGTACTTCATGGCCGCGCTTCACCAACCCCTCCGCCAATTCCGTCATCAGGGGAGCAATGCCAATAGGTTCAGGATAGTAGTTGTAGGAATAAAGTAAAATCCGCATTATTTTCTTCTCTTTCAGAACTGACGCAGTTTAGTCAAGATTTAGGGAGCGAGACGCTATTTAGGGAGCGAGACGCTATTTAGGGAGCGAGACGCTATTTAGGGAGCGAGACGCTATTTAGGGAGCGAGACGCTAT
>NZ_JACSWA010000059.1 GCF_016888125.1 Spirulina sp. CCY15215 | reverse complement strand
CAAACTACCAGCTTGTTCTGAATCTAGAGACGATCCGGGTTCCGGCTGGGCGGCACGTTTATTCAGACCAAGGTGATTCTAAATATCGCTTTGGCATCGGTATGGAGCATTTTGGCAGCACTAATAAGGGAACTCTAGAATTGGCGCTCACCAATCCCAATCTCCAGCCTGGCGATTATGAAATTGTTTTGAAGCATGATAACGGTTCTACAATTTCACCAAATGTCACCAGTGGTAATCATCTGGCATTTCATGATCTTTCCCAAGGTGGTTATACTACTGAAGTGAAAATCACTAACCCGGCTAAAGTGTCAGAGACCTACGATATTGTCTTCAATTTGGATGAAGCGGGTAGTTTACTGTCAAAAACTCGGAATTTGGGACAGATTGGGGGTCAACGGATCACGGTTAATGATCATGTGGGTTTACCGACAAGCGATCGCGATGCTTATACCTTCACGACGG
>NZ_JACSWA010000589.1 GCF_016888125.1 Spirulina sp. CCY15215 | reverse complement strand
AATACAAAAGCACCCTAATTAAACAACTCCAAGGCGGTAGCGAAACTAATATAAAGCCGTCCTATAAGGACGGGGTTTCTACCCAATTTTTCGATGAAAAAAGATGAAATGCCAAAAAAATAATGCTACACTTATGGCCGAGCATAGCTTGATGGTCGTGCATCCAACCCCGAAGACATTCTAATTGTTAAGAAATAATTCAATTCAGTTAAGGAGAATACTATGGAAGTTCTCGGCTACACTCACATGGCGATGATGTATGAAGAAACTGTCGGACCTCTGAGAATCCGTTCGATCGCCCTTCCTCGCAGATTAAGTTTAAAACAAGTCGGTAGCGCGATCGCCCTCGCAGGATTCCTCATCTTTGGGGGTGGAGTAACTGCAATAGTTGCTTCGACTTTATCTCGTTCTAATGTTACTCCCGTTCATCAAGAAGTACCGGGTTTCTAAAAATTCCCCAAAATTATCGGTTTTTTTCACCCTCTAGCATCTGGCTAGAGGGTTTTATAAAGAAATATTGAAAAAGGTTGACAAATGCGCTAAAGTATCCCAGTAATTCAGAATTTTTAATTAGTCTTGTCTTCAGCAATTCTCCTCGTTTGGCACGGAAGCCGCGATCGCCGTCCCCATCTCGCCATGTCTCAGTTAACTACCCTCGTGACTCGAGAACTCAGCGCGATCGCCCCGGGTTCTGTCACCGGAAATACCCTCGTTTTGCCCTTCTCCCCCCCCATCAATTCTGCGGCGCTGGAATTAGCCTCTATGCCCCTAGAAGATAGCATCGTAGAATTTGCCCAAAAAGCAAAAGCAGCCGGGTTAAAGCGCGTTAAAATCTGTCCTCTGTTCCTGTTAAGCGGCATTCACGTTAGCGAAGACATTCCCGATCGCGTTGCCAAAGCGCGATCGCAACTAAAGGGAGAAATTGAGCTAGAATTAATTCCTCATCTCGGCTCCCTCGGAGAAATGGTAAAGTTGCTCAACGCTGCTTTTGCCCGCATTCCCGCCCAAAATCGCATTTTATTGGCTCACGGCAGTCGGCGCGAGTATGCCAACCAAAAAATTGCGGAAATTGCCGTAAAATTGAACGCCATCCCTGCTTATTGGCACGTTTTACCGGATTTAGAAAGGCAAATATCCCATTTGGTAACAGGCGAACAGAAAACGATCGCCATTCAGCCCTACTTTTTATTTACTGGGGGGATTACCGATGCGATCGCCCAAGAAATACAAAGATTGCAGTCCAAATTTCCCCGTACAGATTTACGTTTAGGACAGCCCCTCGGTGCAACGCCAGAACTGGCAAGATTAATTAGAGATTGGATAGATTTATGCTGTTAGAAAAGCAAACAACTTGGACGGGTAAAGTTTACTTGGTCGGTGCCGGACCTGGGGACCCTGGCTTAATGACCTTGAAAGGGAAAGGCATCCTCGAATGTGCAGATGTGGTGGTTTATGATGCCTTAGTCAGTCCAGAAATTTTGCTGATGATTAACCCCCAAGCTGAGAAAATTGATGCCGGAAAGCGCAGGGGACGACATTCCAAATTACAACAAGAAACGACACAAATCTTAATTGACAAAGCACGAGACAAGGCGATCGTCGTGCGCTTAAAAGGAGGAGATCCCTTTGTTTTTGGGCGCGGAGGGGAAGAAATGGAGGATATTTTGGCGGCGGGTATCCCAGTAGAAGTCGTCCCCGGAATTACCTCTGGTATCGCGGCTCCAGCTTATGCGGGTATTCCCATCACCCATCGCAATTATAGTTCCTCTGTTACCTTTGTCACCGGTCATGAGAAAGCAGGGAAATATCGTCCTCAAGTTAATTGGGGCGCGATCGCCCAAGGATCTGAAACCATTGTGATTTACATGGGCATTCATAATCTCCCCCAGATTACAACCCAACTGCAAGAGGGGGGTTTAAACCCAGAAACCCCCATCGCTTTGATTCGTTGGGGGACTCGCCCAGAACAAGAAGAACTGATCGGCACCCTCGCCACAATCGTCGAACAAGTTGCAACAACAGGCTTTGAGGCTCCGGCGATCGCGATCGTTGGCAAGATTATTAACTTTAGGGAACAGATCGCCAAAAATGGGTAATCCTCAAATCCTGAGAAAGTATTGAGAAGTATTGAGAAGTATTGAGAAAAATTTCCCCTACCCGATCGCCAATTGTCGATTCCCGATTACCGATTAATGGCATCATATTATGGATGAGAATCGCTTAACCCTTCGTTATATTGGCTTCATCGAGCCAGTCATCATTTCTGTTATCAGAGATGAGAAGCCAAAAACGAGAGAATTGAGGCGATATTATCTCTATAACAAAAAAATGGAGCAAAAATCCATTGGAGGAGGAGAATGCGTTTTTTAAAAGTTGCGGCGATCGCTTTTGCGATGCTATTGTTCAGTTTTCAAATTGCGGTAGACAACGCTCGGGCGGTTAATGTGGATGAGGTTTATCGAACCGTCACCTTAAACTCGGAGGGCGAAACCGTTGTCATTACCAACAAACAATTAGATAACGGGAGGAAGATATTTAACGATACTTGTTCTCAATGCCACATGGCAGGAAGAACCAAAACCAATCCTAATATCACCTTAAAATCGGAGGATTTGGAAGGTGCATTCCCATCCCGATATAACGTTTTGGCTCTTGTAGATTTCATCAACGATCCCAAAACCTATGATGGAGAAGAGTCGATCGATGTATTGCACCCCAGCATGAGTCGTCTCGATCTTTGGTCGGAAATGAGAAAATACAATCAAGATGACCTCTACAATTTAGCAGGTTATATTCTCGTTCAGCCCAATTTAAAAGGCGAACAGTGGGGTGGTGGTAAAACCATTAACTAATACCCTTCTTGAAGGTATGAAGGAGTCGAGAAATTATTTTTTAGAACTTACGCAATTAGGGAGCAAGACGCAATTAGGGAGCGAGACGCTCCCACTACTGTATTCTCTAATTATGGTAGTGCGGGCATCTTGCCCGTTAATGTGTAAGTCCTATTTTTGATTCTCTCACTCCTCTCCCACTCATTAAATGGGGATGTGGCTGTGCCATATCCCCTTAATTCTTACTATTACCAATCACCAATTACCTGAATGCAAATCCGAGTTGATTTACCTCAAAATGCTTATGATATCGCGATCGCCTCGGGTGGTTTAGATAAGATTGGCGAACAACTGCAACCCTTGAATTTGGGCAAAAAAGTCCTCATTATTTCCAATGCGTCAATTTTTAAGCATTATGGGGAAAGAGTCCAAAAGTCCTTAGAAAATGCTGGGTTTGAAGTTATCTCCCATCTTATCCCCCCAGGAGAACGCTATAAAACCCTTAAATCTATTCAAAAAATCTATGATACCGCTTTAAAACATCATCTCGAACGATCTGCTACTTTTATGGCGTTGGGTGGGGGTGTTGTGGGGGATATGACGGGTTTTGCGGCTTCGAGTTGGTTGCGGGGGGTGAATTTCGTACAGGTGCCGACTTCTCTCCTGGCAATGGTAGATGCGGCGATCGGGGGGAAAACAGGGGTTAATCATCCCGAGGGGAAAAATTTAATTGGGGCGTTTTATCAACCCAAACTCGTTGCGATCGATCCCTTGGTCTTAAAAACTCTTCACCCTCGAGAATTTCGGGCAGGAATGGCAGAAGTAATTAAATATGGCATTATTTGGGATGCAGACCTTTTTGCCCGCCTTGAAGCCGCTAAACGCCTCAATAGCTATTATTTTATTGACAAAGAATTATTAGAAACGATTTTGCTGCGATCGTGTCAGGCGAAAGCGGAGGTGGTGAGTCAAGATGAAAAAGAAGCGGGTTTGCGTGCCATTCTCAACTATGGACATACGATCGGCCATGCAGTGGAAAGTTTAACCGGATATCGTTCTATCAATCATGGGGAAGCCGTGGCAATTGGTATGGTTGCTGCGGGGGAAATTGCTTTAAAACTGGGAATGTGGGGCGATCGCGATGCTGAACGACAAAATGCTTTAATTGAGAAAACGGGACTCCCGACAAAAATTCCTAGGGATCTGGATGCTGATGGGATATTAGAAGCGTTGAAAAGTGATAAGAAAGTTAAAGATGGGAAGGTTCGTTTTATTCTTCCTGATCGCATTGGTGCCGTTAGGATCAGCGATCGCGTTGGAGAAGAGGAGATCAGGAGTGCGATCGCAAATTGTCAATCAAACAATTAGTAAATTCATCAGAATTTGATCTGATAATGGAACCAAAGATAGGGATTATTTGAAAGGGGTGTGCAAGCGATCGCCCAAAAAAGCTAAAAGGTCAATCTATTTAGTGTCCTGTTAACCAAATTGGCGCAGGTTTTTGCATTTATGATAAGACTAGAAAGTTAATTGTAGCTTATCAATCGATGACTTTCGTTCGCTCCCATCACCCCAACTTGACAGCACTCCCAAATTCTCGTCCCATGAATGCCATTTCTCCCTCAAATATCTCTCCCTGGTTAGCTCGCATTGCTTACCCCCTCGGGCGTTATTGTCTTCTGCCATTTTACTTTAATCATATTGAAGTGAATGGACAAGAAAATATTCCCCTTGATGGTCCTGTTCTTTTAGCCCCCACTCATCGATCGCGTTGGGATGCGCTGATTTTAGCTTATGCTGCTGGCAGATTAGCAACGGGAAGAGATCCTCGCTTTATGGTGTCGAGTAATGAAATGAATCGTAAGATACAAGGATGGTTTATTCGCAATTTGGGAGGCTTTGCAGTGAATCCTAAGCATCCGAATTCAGCTAGTTTATCTCATAGTATCGATCTTTTATGCCAAGGTGAAATGCTGGCGATTTTTCCGGAGGGGGATATTTATCACCAGCGTTGTGTTGAATCTTTAAAACGAGGTTTGGCCGCGATCGCCTTACAAGCTCAAGCTAAACTCGCGCAAGAAACTGTTAAAATTGTTCCCATTAGCATTCATTATTCCCAACTTTATCCTCGTTGGGGATGTGATGTTAAAGTTGATATTGGTAATGCAATAGAGGTTTCGCGTTATGGGACTGGGAAATCTAGCAAAAAAGTTTCTCAAAAACTAACTGCCGATCTTGAAGATGCGTTGAAAGGTTTACACGAACTCGAAGAGATTCAAGATTATGTTCTTTGTTAGAGTTTTTAATTAGATTTTGTCCTGTTGAAGATATTGCGATCGACTATTCAGAGATCATCCAAGATCAACTAATTTCCGAGACTTGCTCTTGAGAAATACAGTTATCGAGTAGAATAATTTGGGTTACTTGAATCAGTTGTTCAAACTGAAAATTATCAACTAAGTGCATTAAAAAATGGGCAATTTCTGGATGGCGATCGCGAATCTCTTCAATGAGTTGTATGACGCGATCGCTATCTGCTTCTCTATTAGAGATTAAAGAAATTGGTAAAAATATTTATTAATCTGGAATGCTTGTAACAAAATTGCTATTCTACATCATGATATATTGAGTCGTCAAATTAAATTTTCGTGGTGTTTAGCAAGAAAGGAATCGATCGCTTATGCAACGCATTAAAACTTTATTTCTGGTGACTTTCGGCCTGCTTATTTTTAGAGGTTGGAATATCTTCCCAAATCGATTACTAGCAGCAGATATGGCAAAAGATAGTACCCATGAGTCGGGTCTGAATGCTTCAACTATCATCAATCTCAACGAACTAACAGCTAACCCAGAAAACTATGACTTCTTCACCTTCAGACCCAATTTAGAAAAACTCATTCTTTCCGGAGCCGCCGATACCGAGCATATCAGTATCTTGTGGTACACTGTCCCAGATGGGAGTGTTGGACTCCACTACCACTCCATGACCGAATCTGTATATTCCATTGATGGCTCCCAAACCGACGCAAAAGGAGTTTATCCCACGGGATCGCTTTATTTCAACCCCCCTAGCAGTGGACACTCGATTTCAGATAGCACTGGTTTTTTTATTTTGGCCTATGCTTCACCACCAGATTTCGCAAATACAGACTTAATTCGGGACTATACCCCCATTCAAATCAACACTCTCGATCCTGAATTAGAGTCAATGTATCCCTTTGAGGAAGCCCAAGATGATGTTTTAGTTTACGATATTCCCCTTGATTCAGACGGTGGTATGCGTTCGCAGTTCATCAAAAGTGCTTCTCTGGAAAACTATGATTATCAAGGCAATTATCTATTGGTACTAAAGGGACTTTGTACTATTGACGGAACTGTTTTTGATAAAGATATGTTAGTGGTTGCTCAAACGATTCAAACACAGTCCTATCAAGTTAGTGCGCCGGAAGGACATTCTTGCCTAGCCCTTGGTCTTTCATTCCAGTAAGTCGATGATTGCTTCTGGAAAAATCGCCACTGTTTTTGGTCTTAGATAATTGAATTGAGAGTTTGAACAACTTGATTCAGTTGTTGTATGCCTACTTTGGTTTGATTAATACCGCTAGCGGTTTCTTTTGATGACTGATTAATGATGTTCATGGCATCGACTACTTGTTGAATGGCATTTGCCTGTTGTTGGGAATTTTGAGAAATTTGTTGATTTTTTAATAACACGTTATTAACAGCATCTGTCACTCCCGAGAAAGCATCTACCATACTTTGAGTAATTGTGCTTCCTGATTCTACTGTCTTAATGCCCTCATCTGTCACTCTGACGGTAGAATTGATTTCATTCTTAATAGACGTAACGAGGTTATCAATCTGATCCGTAGATTTTTTACTTTGATCTGCTAGTTTGCGGATTTCTCTGGAAATAACACTAAAACCTTTACCATTTTCCTCTGCTCGCACGGCTTCAACGGCAGCATTAAGTGCCAGCATATTGGTTTGACTTGCTAAATTGTTCACTACATTGGAGAACAAACTAATCTGATTATTTTGTTTATTTAAGCTCTCTATTTGTTTAGCGATCGCCTCGACGTTTTGTTTTAATATTGTCATCAATTCTAGGTTTCCCTGTATAGCTAAACTTCCCTTATCAGTGAGGGTTAGAGCTTGTTGTGCTGATATTGCAGCATTTTGGGCTTGAGATGCTGATTGTTGAGAAGAAGCGCCCAATTCTTCCACTGTAGTGGTAGTTTCATTAACAGCAATAGCTTGCTGTGTAGCGGCGCGTTCTTGCTGTTCAATTGTGGCAGCTATCTCCGCAGAAGAACTGGCGATGGTATTGGATATCTCATTGATTGGTTGGATAATTTTGCGAGAAATAAATACCATAATAAAAGAACCAATTACTAAAGCAACAGATGTACCTACTACCGATACAAGCAGTGATAATTGCTCTGATTGTTTTGCCAATTTTGTTCGTTCAATCAAGAGATCGTTTTCTATTTTTATCATTTCTTGCAGCTTATTTTTGATTTCATCCATTAATAATTTTCCCCGATCTGAAAGAACTAAATCTCTTAATTCTTGCTCTTTATTCGCTCTTTTTAGGGATACAGTTTCGGACAATTCATCTATTTTATTTTGAGCCAATTCTTGAACTTGCTCCAAATTTTTTATTTGTTCTGGGTTATCTTGTGCTAAATTGTTGATCTCATCTATTGTTTTTAAGAAGTCTATTTTTCCCCTGTTATATGGTTCTAAATATGACTCTTTACCAGTGAAAATAAAACCCCTCTGCCCTGTTTCCGCATCCAATAAATTCTTTTCTAATGTGTATAAATTTGTCTTGACTAGATAAGTATGGGTTTGCCATTCTACAGCTTCCCCCAATTTATTCATGCTTGATTTAGATACAAGTCCAACACCAATCATTAACAAAAAAACAGAACCGAACCCCAACGGTACCATTTTACTAAGCCGAATAGCATTCTGGGACATGGTATAACCTAATTTATAATTTAATTTGTGATTGGGTTCATAAAACTTTTTACTTTTTATTTCTTGCTGGCAGGAAATTGTTCTTGCCAAGAGAACCATTTATGACCTATTCTAGTTATAGTTTCTGTATTAATGCACTAAATTTTAATATTTTTTAACAAGTCTGCTAGTAAATTTATAATAATTTTGTTTTTTTAAGTTTTATGAAAATTTTGTTGCGATCGCCTATTGTCAAAAATACTGCTATTGTTGCTGTTGTGGTTATTATTGTTTTTCTCTTCCTTTATGTTTTTAAGTTTTCAGGCAATATTACTGGCTTTTTTCGCATTGGTGATGTTCTCCCTTTATCTCCTTTTTTAAATCCGCAAGACACTTTTATTTACCCAGAACAATTGGGATATGACGGACAACAATTTTTAAGTATTGCCTTCGATCCTTTTTTACAACAGGAGGGAACAATTTCGGCACTGGATCATCCTCTTTATCGCTATCGACGCATTTTTTATCCTTTTCTGGGCTATCTTTTGAGCTTGGGAAATGTGCGTTTAATTCCTTATACTATGGTGGGAATTAATGCTGTTTGTATTGTTGCGATCGCCTTTATCTGTGGCTTGTATTTAAAAGAAAAAAATGGAACGATCTGGCGATCGCTTCTTGTGCTTTGTATTCCGGGATGCTGGCTGGTTTTCTCTCTATCAACATCAGATTTATTGAGCAGTTTTTTACTCATTGCTTCTCTTTACTATTATCAAAAAAATAAGCCAGTTTTAACCACGACATTTTTAGCATTAGCTTGTCTGACAAGGGAGACTGTTTTGTTAGTTTGGTTTGCTTTTATTTTGGTCAGTTATTGGCAAAAAAACTGGCAGCAACTACGTCATTTATTTATAGTTCTTCTGCCAGTTTTTGCTTGGAATTTTTATGTTTTTATTCGCTTTAAAAACCGAGGTATATTAGGAACTAAAACAAATTTTGACTATCCCTTTGTTGGCATTTTTTCTAAGATTGTAGGCTTCTTTCAAAATGAATTTACAACGAGTACAATTTTTGAAATCTATTTATTTGGCATTTTGATTGCTTGTTTTGTCTCGATCTTCTGGTATGGTTATCATCAACCCAAGCAAAATACTTTACTTGTCGGTGTTACCTTTGCTTATGGCTTGTTATTCTGCCTGAGCAGTATTACAATTTTAGGGTATTATTTGGATTTTTCACGGGTTTATATGGATATTTACTTTTTGTTGTTATTGAGTGCGGGAGAAGGCGCGATCGCGATCGCACCTTTAGCTGCATCAGGATTGGCCAGTGTGGCCTTTCTTCTCATACAATCATAGTAGGGAGGTTTGAGATGAATCACTCGGAGAATGTAGAAACAAAAGAAACCTTTGAATACAATTATCAAGCAGGAAAACAGGCCTTTGAAAATGGCCAATATAAAGCTAGTATAACCTATTTAGAAACAGCCTCTGCCTTAGTCAATCGTCTTTCGCGTTTAGGAGGAGAAGTGCAAATATGGTTAGTGACAGCTTATCAAGCAGCCAATGCAATAGAAGCGGCGATCGCACTGTGTGAAAAACTCTTATTGCATCCCGACTCTCAAACCAAAAAACAAGCAAAAAATTTAATTTATATCCTCAAAGCCCCGCAACTTAAGCGTCCCGAAGATTGGATGACCAATATTCCCGACTTGGTAAATTTAGAAGAGAATACTGTCAAAAATTACTACGTTGACATTAAAGCCAAACCCCAGGAAAATCGCGATAGTATTAGCGAGTCATCTTCTCTCGAATCTGAAGAAATTAACCATCAAGATAATCAATTTACTGGATTTGCCTTGATGGTAGTTTTACTCATTTTGGGAGGATTATTTTTTTGGAGTCATTAACTTCTAGAAATTCAAATTTTTGTGCTTTGCAAACTAATACGATCGCAATTCTTCCATCATGGTTTTAGCATCAAGAGAAAGTTGGGATAGTAACCGAGAAGCTACACTTAAAGTATCTTTTATTTCCCATGAGGCTTGCCATTCACGAATTAAACCTAATAAAATATGTTCTGTATTGATGAGAAGATTTCCCCCGGCGATCGCCTCCTCCAGAGAAAATTCTAAAACTCGTTTAGCCTTGGGAGTTAAAGGAACTTCTTCCCCTGTTCCTCGACCTTCTCCAATAAATTCTTTTACTTCCTTTCGCGTTTGCACTAAATCCATCCCCCAAGATTTGAGCGATCGCGCCGCTTCTCCACTTCCCTCCCCCATTAATCCTAATAAAATCTGTTCTGTGCCGATAAAATTATGATTTAAGCGAGCCGCTTCGTTACGCGCAAGAAGTAAAACTTGTAAAGATTTTCCCCCCAAGCGATCGTAAATTGCCCCATCAATAAGATGTTCAAGATCGTCATCTTCGGGAATATATAAAAAATGATTTTCAGTAATTAGTTCATCTTTCCTTTCGCTGACCTTACTCCAGTCAACCACGCGCCGACGGACGCAACATTCAGCATAAAAAAATGCCAATAAATCTTCCAAAAGATCGACATCGATCCCATAATATAAATATTGATCTTCTTGACGCGATCGCACTAGCCCTTGTTGTTGGAGTTTAGCTAAATGAGGCATGAGTTTAGCTTGAGGAATCTTCAGACGAGCTTGTATTTCTCCTTGCATCATCCCTTGAGGATGTTTTTTAACCAGCAAGCGTACAATAGTCAAGCGTGCGGTAGAGCCTAAAGCAGCAAGAAGATCGGCATAACGAGTGATATTATCTTTTTTCATAAAATTACTTTTTCCGAATAATTGCTTGATATTCTTTCTCAGTAAATCGATCCTCTGCACTTTCGAGGCGATCGATAAAAAGGATACCATTAAGATGATCGAGTTCGTGTTGAAAAATGCGGGCGACAAAATCCGTGAGAATTGTTTTTTGAAGATGGCCGCGGCGATCGCCATATTCCACCTCTATTTCTTGCGATCGAGGCACTAATCCCCGCACTCCTGGCACGCTCAAGCATCCTTCCCAATCCTTATCTATAGCTTCGGAAGCTGCTAAAATTCGGGGATTAATCATTGCTGTAGGCTGCATTATGGGAGCAGAAGGATAGCGATCGCTCGGCCTAGAAGCAATAATAAATAAACGATAAGATTGAGCAACTTGAGGTGCAGCAATACCAACTCCCTTAGCTGCGGCTGCCGTTGCGATAAGATCATCGATTAAGACTTGAATATGTGGCTTAGTAACATCTTTGACGACTTGGGCTTGTTGTCGCAAAATAGAATGACCTAATCGAGCAATATCGAGTAGTTCGGACATAATACAGAAAAAAGCAAGTTATTTCCCATTCTAGATTCTCGATCGCCATCCCCGATCGCTTTGTTAAACAGAACCTCTATTTCAAGTTTGTCCTCAAGTTTGTTCTAGCTACCAAAATGCCCATGTCTCCCGATCGCCTTTGGAATGCTATCTTAAAACGCTTGGAAGCCCAATTGACTCCTCCCACCTTCAAGACGTGGATCGAGCCAGCAACCCTGCAAGAAGTCCGCGATCGCGTTATAGTTATCCAAGCGCCGAACCCATTTACCCGCAATTGGTTACAAAAGCATTACCTGGCGATCGTGGCAGAAGTAGCAGCAGAGATATTAGGATATCCTGTAGAAATTCAATTCACTACGGCTCAGGGGGATGGCGCGATCTTTCCCAATCCTCCCCAAGAAGATCGCCATTCCTTACCCACGCCATTTAATCTCAAATACGTCTTTTCTCATTTTGTCGTCGGTGCTAATAATCGCATGGCTCATGCGGCTTCCCTCGCGGTAGCAGAGTCTCCAGGACGGGAATTCAACCCCTTGTTTCTTTGTGGTGGAGTTGGTTTGGGTAAAACTCATCTCATGCAGGCGATCGGGCATTATCGCTTAGAAATTGCTCCCAATTCTCAAGTATTCTACGTTTCTACGGAAAAATTTACTAATGATCTCATTACCGCCATTCGTCAAGATAGTATGCAGAGTTTTCGCGATCGCTATCGCGCAGCAGATGTACTCTTAGTGGACGATATTCAATTCATTGAAGGCACAGAATCCACCCAAGAAGAGTTTTTCTATACTTTTAATACCCTACACGAAGCCGGAAAACAGGTGGTTTTAGCTGCCGATCGCTCTCCCGATCGCATCCCTCGCTTGCAAGAGCGCTTATGTTCTCGCTTTTCAATGGGATTAATTGCCGATATCCAGTCGCCGGATTTAGAAACCCGCATGGCTATTCTGCAAAAGAAGGGAGAAGATCAAAATATTAGCCTCCCGCAGACAGTCATTGAGTATATTGCTACCCGCTATACCTCCAATATTCGGGAATTAGAAGGCGCACTGATTCGCACCATAGCCTACATTTCCATTTCTGGGTTGTCCATGACCGTCGAAAATATTGCCCCTATCTTAAATCCCACCTCAGATCGGGTGAAAGCAACCCCTGAAAACATTTTAAATGCAGTATCGGAGGCTTTAAAGGTTTCCATTGAGGATCTCAAAAGTAGCTCTCGTCGCCGGGAAATTAGCCAAGCTAGACAAATTGCAATGTATCTGATGCGACAGCATACGGATTTGAGTTTGCCAAGAATAGGGGAAGAATTTGGAGGCAAAGACCATACCACTGTTATGTATAGCTGCGACAAAATTACCCAACAGCGCAAAAATGATAATAAACTTAATCAAATCCTCATGCGGTTAAGCGATCGCGTCGGTTTGAATTAAGAAGATTTTAAATATTTGTTTAAGATTTAAAACATTTTTAGGATAATCCTGATTTACGCTTCTAAGGTGTAAAGGTGAACTCTAACAAAGCCAAAACATCCTTTGTCTTTGCATTGCTAGTTAAGGACCATTAATATGAGACTCCCTCGAAATTGGTTACTATCCCTCTCTCTGAGCGCATTTTTTAGTTTTACTGTTCCCATTATCACCAGTGCCGCAATTTTGATCGGCTTGTGGGGATTAAGTTGCATTCCGACTTGTCAGGCGATCGCGGAAAACAATATCCATCGCGTTTTAGCGTTTTTGGCGGTTTTTGGCAGTGGACATCCTGTAGTCGGTAGTTTGACTATTGGGGGTGCTTGGGGTTTTGTGGGGGGTTTATTCGATTTGTGTACTCCCTATCGCTACCAACTCTCTGAATAAATTAGCAAAGTATGGGAAAGCAAAGAAATATTATAATTTTCACAGCAATTGATTCTCTTTTGCCAATTACCTGCCCCGTTATTTGTGAATGTACTATATTTATCTACATGGTTTTGCCTCAAGTCCGCGATCGCTAAAAGCACGATATTTGTGCGATCGCTTTGCTAAAGTCGGTATTTCCTTGCATATTTTAGATCTCAACCAAGACGATTTTTCTCACCTTACTTTCTCTCGTCAACTTCAGCAAGTTAAAGAAGAATTTCCCGATCCGGAGACTCCGATTACAATTATTGGTTCAAGTTTTGGTGGCTTAACGGCTGTATGGTTAGCACAAAAACACCCTCAAGTCAAGCAAGTTATTTGCCTTTGTCCTGCGTTTAATTTCCTGAATCACTTTTTAGCGAAAATCGGCGAACAAAAACTACAACAATGGCAAGAAACGGGATATTTATCGATCTATCACTATGGCCAAAATCGTCGCTTACCTTTGCATTATGAGTTTATTACAGATGTACAGAAGTATCCCGACTCAGAATTACAATGTGTTGTACCAACATTAATTTTACATGGGCGGTACGATGAAGTTATCCCCATTCAAGCCTCGAAGAATTATCAAAAGAATTTTCCTCAAGTAAAATTAATTGAATTGGAAAGCAATCATACCCTAGGAAATGTTATTCCCCAACTTTGGGAAGAAATTCAAAAATTTTGTTTATAGGTTTAAGAAGCACTCACTTTTATTTGTCCGGCATAACTAACACTAATTGATCCTCCATAAGCACAAGTACATTTACTACTATCTGTCAGTGCAGCAATTCCCCCAATCTTGGTTTTTACCGCACCAGGAGACCAAGGGGCGATCGTGGCAGGAATACAGACTCCTGGAGTATATACCCCCAGTGCCGCCGCCGTCGCCGCGATGGTAGTGGGGTTGGTTGTCGATTTACACAGGACAAAACTGGAAATATTGGCGATCGGAGCATAATCCATAACCGTTGCTGCCGTCAAAGTTGCAAACACTTTGACATTAGACGTTACCACTAAAGGTGTCGGCACAGTTCCCATCGAGCAAGAAACTATTGCACCTGTAACCACTAAGTTTGCCATTTTTTCAATGATTAATGAACAATAATTAATAAGAGATTGACTCTATTTCTTTAGCCTAAACTAACCGTAGCCCCAGAAACAGAAACCGAAGTTCCTCCGCTTACCGTAGCCGTTGTTGAACCTTTTAATGTAGCCGTTGTCGAGCCTTCAACACTAACACTGGTCGCCGCTTTAAGACTAACACTACTGGAGGAAATTGCTAACTTACTACTGCTTACGCTGGCATTGACTGCACTTGTTCCTTTAATTTCCACAGTTTTAGCACTGAGGGTAAGGGTATTGCTAGAACCAGCAGAAATGGTCATATCTCCTGTTGACGTAATACTAACAGATTTACCATTATCATCCAAAGTAATAGTATGACCTCCTTGAGATTTTACCTCAATTTTCTTATTAGTATCATCAAATAAAATTTGATGCCCTTCTTTGGTTTTGATCTCGATTTTTTTATCGGTATCGTTAAAGTTTGCTGCATGACCGTACTTGGTCGTTAAATAAGCCCCAATATAACTACTATCTTTATCCTCTTCAACAAACTGGAATTTGTGACCGACTCGGGTTTGCAAAGTTCGCAAGCGGACTTTCCCCTTAGCCACACTACTTGTCACCTCTTCTGGAGGTTTATCTGTACCATTCCACAGGCCTCCTAGGACAATAGGGCGATGAATATCACCGTGTTCAAAAGCTACGAGGACCTCATCTCCCACCTCGGGCAAACAGTCAAATCCCCGAGAACTGCCTGCCCCTACTCCTACCACCCTCGCCCACCAACTTGTGTGAGCATCAGAGCCAGATTCAGGAGTGAGAGTGGGAAACCAAACCTTCACGCGATGGAGTTTATCAGTCTCATCATTATTGTCCGTCACTTTACCAATTAATAAAGTTTGACCGATTTTTAAGCGATTGGGAGGGGAGAGAATACTGAGTAAATCTCCCCCGCGCAACCCACGCACGCTAAATTCTGTCGTATAAGTCCCGCGATCGTAAATCTGACGGGTTTCGGTAATATAATACTCTCCCGTGTAGCTTCCCATGTTGGTCAATTTAACAATTTTACCGGGACGAATATCCGGATTTCCAGTTGCTGTCGCATCAGCAACAACAAAATCCCCTGACAATTCATCCACTAAGGCTTGAGCAATTGTGTCGGCTTCTGTAGAGCTATAAATAGGCTTATCAACCACAATCATTTTCGGAGATGTCGGCTTATCAAATAGCGTACTTGAACTCATTCCTTTGCCATATTTCGTGGAGGTTAAAACATTACTTTGAGATGATTTTGTCGAAGAAATTTCTTTTTTTGTGGTATAGTCCCAGCCTCTTACTTCTACTTCTTTCACTTGCTCGGCACTAGAAACTCGTCCGCGAAAACTCGATAAATCTGTTAACCATTCTAGCTCTAATGTTGCTGAAGAACTAGGCTTACGAAAAAATAGTTTTTCATCTTGAACAAATAACTCATAACCATTACGAGCCGCACGTTCTCGCAAAAATTCCATATAGGTTTGATTTTCTTGGAAAACATAATCATGAGTGGGACTGGTTGTGTCTATTGTTCCAGCAGAAATCCCGACCATTGAGGCGATTTTTTTGACTATATCGCTATCCGTCATATCCTGATAAGAAGCAATAATTCTCCCTCGATGTAGGCGATGAGCAACATCATATCCTCGCACGATAATCGGCGCTTCTGCTTGACTGGTAAAATGTGTTTCTAGTCCTGTAATTTCTCCTTTCATTAACGTTCCTGTTGATTCATCGCTAAAATCTTCTGATTCCGTTGTACTGGCTGTAAAACTAATTTCTACGGCTGTTCCCATCGAGAAGCTACCTTCATTTTCTCCAAAGGTATCATCAGAATTACCGCCATATTTAGGATTACTAACAACAATCGTAAACATACTGGGAGCATGGAGACTTTCCTCTACAGAAGCATAGATGATATCTTCTTTGAGGTCGTCAGAAATCGCGCTTCCTCCCACTTTAATCGTTAGTTTTGGGGTATAACTTGCAGTAGCCATAATTTACAATTCAAAATCCAAAATTGAGGGATAAAATTAGTTTAACGACTCGAACGATTGGTGGTATCGTAAGATTTGCTACTGGCACTAGAAGCCGTTAATTCTTCAACTTCTAACAGGTTTAGGCTCGTAATTTTTGCTTGTACTGGTGTGCCATCGCTATAAAATCGGGTTAACTCATAAGTCAAGGAAGTAATAAAACATTTGATATAGGTTTTTTGACCCCAAGTTAAAGTATAAACTGGGGGTCGTCCTAAAGAGTCATCTTTTTCCAATGCGGTTTCAAATTTTTGAATATAGGTCATAACATCTGTTCCCGTTTCGTAAGTATCGAGGATAATCTCGGAAATTGAAACGGTGCTGGCATTAGGACCTTTATAGTTTACCTTGGGTAGTCCTCCTCCCCCGGTTCCTTCTTCACATTTTGTTTCAAACGATCGCGTCACTGTAATTTTAGTGGGGTTAAACAAAAATTCGATCGTATCGTTTTTCTCAGAAATAAATTGTGCTTTTTCAAGAGCCATGTTTTTCTCCTTAATTTGTTAATTTTGGCGTTACCAAGGCAAACGTCCAGAATAGCCAGAACCATGACGTTCTCGTTCTAAAACTAAGCGTTGACGAACGAATTTATAGATTTCTCGTGCTAAGATTTCTAGGTTATTTCCGTTATTTGTTGGTGTAGATTCTTCATTTTGAGAGGTTAAGGTTACAGATTGATTTTCGTCTGTATCTCTCATTATATCTGGCATTTTAGAATTTGAACGATCGCTTGTTCTTTGAATAACGGGGAATCTTAAAGGTTGAATAGCAGGGGCGATCGCGTTTTGAGAATTTCGTCTCGAAGAAGACTTTTTAGGGGGAGATTTTTCTTTTGGTGTTTTTGTTTTCTTTATTTTTGTTTCTGGTGTTGGTTGTCGTTGTACGGTTTCGTTATTTTTGGCTGTTTTCTGTTTATTTTTTGGTGTTTTGAGAGAAGAAGTAGACGTAGTTTGTCTAGGAGTTGTTGCAGCGATTAATTCTTCGATATTCGACCAAGCATCAGGGATATCGTTAAGGCGATCGCCACTTCGCTGCACCGAGTTTCCCTGGGAAGGAGAAGATTTAGAAGAAGTTGATGTTGCAGTGATTAATTCTTCAATACTCGACCAAGCATCAGGAATACCGTTAAGGCGATCGCCACTTTGCTGCACTTTATCTTGAGTTGGGGAAGATTGCATTTCTCCTATTAACTCAGCAAGGTTAGATGGAGAGGATGGTGTGTTTGTGTTAATTGTGGAAGGCGATCGGCGATCGTTAGTGCGATCGTGAGGTTTTGCTTCAATCATTCTCTGTACTATATCTGTGAAGTTTCCAGAAGACTGTCGGCTACTATTTTGGAATTGTTGTGACTGCGACTGAGATTTTCCCGAACGACTTAAAGGACTGAGTTGCGCCAAATTTTCCAACACAGTTGGCATTTTAGAAGTTATTGATTCAGATGAATTCAAGTGAGTTAGAGATGCCAATTGTTCGATAGGTTTCAAAGACTTCTTCGGTTTTTTGCGAGGTAGTGTCAGGCTAGAATGATCTGAAATGCGATCGGATGTTCCTTGTTTAGCATCAGAAGAATTGATTTGAGGTGAATCTGGAGTTATAACTGTTTCTGGAATAGGAGAAATAGATTGTTTTTGAACAGGTTCGTTTGGCGCTATACCAGAACGAGAAGAGATTTCTTGTTTAGTATCGAAAGAAGAGATTTCTTGTTTGGTATCAGAAGAATTAATTTGCGTTGAATCTGGAGTTATAACTGTTTCTGAG
>NZ_JACSWA010000588.1 GCF_016888125.1 Spirulina sp. CCY15215 | reverse complement strand
TACCCCTACAAAACCTCCCAATTCTATCGTTTTACCGTAGGGGTGCAATGCTTGCACCCTTTTCCAATAAAGGCGATCGCGTCTCTTTATCGGATTTCTCTTGGAGAGGAAATGCGATCGCGTTTGGTAATTTTTGGGTGAAATATCAAATATTTGGGGTCGATAAATTTGGGTGTGTACCGGAAATGGGCATAAGCAATAC
>NZ_JACSWA010000587.1 GCF_016888125.1 Spirulina sp. CCY15215 | reverse complement strand
GGACGGAGGCGAAGTAGGTTTGGCGGAGTTCGGTGGTGGGGGCTTTGGTGCGGAGGTCTTCGAGGATGGCGATGGATTTTTCCATCTGGGTGAGGGCGTTTTCAAGGTTGCCTTGGGAACGTTGGAGAGAGGCAATATTCAATAATGTATTGGCTTCTCCAGAGCGATCGCCCACCGCTTGGCTGAGGGGCAAAGCGCGAGCGTAGTATTCAAGGGCTTTCTGCTTTTCTCCTAGGGAGTTGTAGACTAAGCCAATATTGTTGAGAGTCGTGCCTTCTCCCCCGCGATCGCCCACTGTTTGGATGAGGGGCAAGGCGCGAGCGTAGTATTCCAACGCTTTCCGCTTTTCTCCTAGGTCGGAGTAGACCCCGCCAATATTGTTGAGGGTGGCGGCTTCTACCCGGCGATCGCCCACGGCTTGGAATAGGGGCAAGGCGCGATCGTAGTATTCCAACGCTTTCCGCTTTTCTCCTAGGTCGGAGTAGACAGCGCCAATATTGTGGAGGGTGGTGGCTTCTCCCCCGCGATCGCCCACGGCTTGGCGGAGGGGCAAAGCGCGAGCGTAGTATTCCAAAGCCTTCTGCTTTTCTCCTAGGTCAGAGTAGACTAAGCCAATGTTATTAAGAGTTCTGGCTTCCCCAGAGCGATCGCCCACGGCTTGGAAGAGGGGTAAGGCGCGAGCGTAGTATTCCAAAGCCTTCTGCTTTTCTCCTAGGGAGGAGTAGACAGCGCCAATATTGTTGAGGGTTTGGGCTTCCCCCCCGCGATCGCCCACGGCTTGGCGGAGAGGCAAAGCGCGTTCGTAGTATTCAAGGGCTTTCTGCTTTTCTCCTAGGGAGGAGTAGACAGCGCCAATATTGTTGAGGGTGGTGCCTTCTCCCCCGCGATCGCCCACGGCTTGGAGAAGGGGCAAGGCGCGTTCGTAGTATTCCAACGCTTTCTGCTTTTCTCCTAGGGAGTCGTAGACAGCGCCAATATTGTTGAGGGTTCCAGCTTCTCCCCTGCGATCGCCCACCGCTTGACGGAGGGGCAAGGCGCGTTCGTAGTATTCAAGGGCTTTCTGCTTTTCTCCTAGGGAGTCATAGATGAAGCCAATGTTGTTGAGAGTGACGGCTTCTAGACGTTGTTCTCCTGCTTGGCGAAAGAGAGTTGCAGCGCGTTCAAAGAGAGGAATGGCTTGTTGGAAGGTTTCTAAGGTTCCTTGCTGACGCAATTGAACCGCCTCTTGCAAAATTCGGTTTGCCTCATCTAAGTCCGGCGACTGTTGGGCGATGTGGGTTTCAACGGGTTTTCCCTGTGCCATCCCAGAGACGGGTAGTATTGCCGCACTTGCTACCCCTGCCAGGATGCAGCCCCAGATTTTTGTTCTCTTTTTCATCGCGCCTTCCCTCAACTTAATCTCTCAGATATTCCCAGATATTATCAATGTATACAGAGTTTCGCTTTTTGACAAGAGTTTAGAGTATTAACAATAGAGAGATAGGACTAAGCCGCTAGGGAAAGAAGAGATGCTTCCACTATAATAACCGATCATTTTTCTCGCTATTTCTACAAAACTGAGATGCACCTGTTTTCCCAGAAACAAAAAGCAAGAGGCTAAAGGTTACAGGAGCGATCGATAAAATTTTTGGGTGCATTTTTAACATGAATAATTTCCTCACATTTAGATAGCAATATAAGGGGATGCGATCGCGCTCATTTTCCCTTGATGTACCAAAAAACATCGCATTTCCTCCCAAAGAAGAGCGATCGCAACGGTATAATGAGAGGCGCGATCGCAATACAAAATTATGTTTGATGAGGAGATTCCCAGCCGCAAAATACAGTCGAATATTGCTGCATCTACATCGATTCTGGCTGGGTTAGTATTAGAGAAGGATACGATCAAGCGAATTTTGAGGAAGGATATTATGCAAGAGTCAGTTATTTATCAAGAACTCGTTCAAGAGGCTGAAGAGAAAGGAATGCAGCGAGGTATTCAGCAAGGTATTCAGCAAGGTATTCAGCAAGGCATTCAGCAGATTGCGCGCAATCTGCTGGTGCTGGGGATGAGTTGGGAACAAGTAGCTACAGCTACAGGGTTATCGATCGCACAACTGCAAGCATTACAAGAAAATTCAGAAGAGAGCGATTCTCGTAAACTAGCGCTCCGCGATCGCCCCGATCCGGAATAATCTTAAGTTAACCCGAACTCAAATCAGTTTAGGTCGCAATATAAGGAGATGCGATCGCGCTCATTTTCCCTTGATGTACTAATACCTGATAAATTGCCGCCGCCGCTTCCGCCCGAGTTGCATTTTGTTTGGGGAGTAGGCGATCGCGGGTCGGATAATTGACAACCAGGCGCGATCGCGTGGCTGCGGCGATCGCACTGGTGGCATAAGCGGGGATATCTGCGCGATCGCGATACTGATTTAAAACACTTTCATCTCCTCCCGATAAACCCAAACCGCTAGATAAAGAGACCCATAGATGCAAACGTTGTAACTGTTGGTCGGGGTGAAAGGTGCGATCGGGAAAGCCAGAAATAAACCCCGCTTGATAGGCGCGGTTAATGGCATCTAACCCCCAAAAATTCGCCCCTACGTCGAGGAATTGCCCCGCAGGACGAATCCCAGGGGGATTGAGGGCTTTAACCAATAGTGCAGCATATTGAGCGCGGTTAATGGGATCGTCTGGCTTAAAACTACCATCTCCAAACCCGCTCACTAATTCCGCACTGGCCAAGCGACGAATAAAATCTTGCGCCCAATGCTCGCTAGTATCAACAAAGGAGGGTAAATAAGGGTCTGGGTTAACCAGATAAGCAGAAGAAATGGGGGCTGCTTGTCCCGTTGCGACTAGGGCTTGATAGAGAAACGCCGCCAACTCCGATCGCGAAATTTCTTGTAAGGGATTTAAGCGACCCAAATCGGGATAATTGGCAACTAAGCGCTTCTCAGTAGCGATCGCCACCGCCATCAAAGCATAACTGGGAATTTGAGCGCGATCGCGATACATTCCCAAAATATCTAAGATCCCTCCAGTTAGCCCCAGCCCACTCACTAAAGATACCAATGCTTGCGCCCGCGTTAAGTTTGCATTCGGGCGAAAAGTACCATCTCCAAACCCAGCAATAAAACCCATTTCCGTTGCCTTGAGAATGGCCGCCGCCCCCCAATAATTACCAGGGACATCGCGAAAACTGCGCGGGGTTCCCAACTGTCGGGGTAAATTAAAAGCCTTGGCGATCGCCGCAGCATAGGCGACGCGAGATAGTTTCCCTTCCGGCTGAAAACTCCCGTCAGGAAACCCGCGCAAAATATCTCGCTGTACTAACCCATCGATAAAATCCGTCGCCCAATGTCCCTCGACATCCCGAAACTGGGTTGGTCCCGAACTTCCCGTATCGACCTCCAGATCGGCAAAAACAACTTTACCCAAAACTCGTTGGGGGTTGAGTTCATTTCCCGCCGAAATTAACTCGAACTTGGTTTCATTTTGCAGATCGACCTTGGCGTTATTGCCAATGCGGTTTAAAGCAGGGTCTTGAGAACTACCCAGATCCGGTTGCGCTTCATCTTTGACAACAATTCCGGCGATCGTATTCTTTTCAATAGCATTACGTCGCAGCACGGGTTTGGCGCGGTGGGATAAGTATGCTCCGGCTCGATTGTTACTCAAACGATTATCTGCCACCAAGGGGGCGCTATCATCACTAATGGTAATACCATAACCCGTTTGTTCGCATTCATTGCGGCGTACTTCCCCTTTCGCATTGCGTCGCAGAAAAATCCCCGTGGAGGTGTTGCGAATCACCCGATTATCTCGCAGGATGGGTTTGCCGTTTCCCGTGACTACAACCCCCGCTAAAGCGCAATTGGTGAGGGTACTGCTGGCGAGTAGGGGAGAGGTAGATTCGATCCATACGCCGATCCCCTTTGTTCCTGGATTACTCACCGTGACACCCCGTAACTGCGATCGCTCTTCTAACAAAACAGCTATATTTTGCCGTTGAAAGGTGGGACTATTATATTCTCCCCCTCCCAATAAAATAATATTTTCTCCTTTATCCGCTTCCTGCCCGATGACTGTAACGCCTGTAGAGACGACGAGGGGGAATTTTTCTTGGGTAGTAGTGCTGTAAGTTCCAGGTGCGAGGTAAATAGTCGTTTTCGGGAGGGCGCGATCGAGGGCGCGAGTGAAGGTTTTAAACGGCGCACTACTACTGCCATTGCCCCTATCATTTCCCGTTACTGGATTAACATAAAACGTCGTCATAATTTAGTTCTTCGAGATGATTCCCGCTTCATTTTAAGGGACGAAGGAACAGCCTGAAAAGGAAAAGAATGTTTAAGGTTGCCGGAAAATGTATTGATGTTCACCCTAAATATTTACAAACCATTCACCATGCAGACGGCTATGAATACGCATTCAGGTAATGATTCGCCTTGCTCAGTTTCTCTTCTTGGTGGCAGTTCCTCTCCTGCTAACCCTATCGGGTCTAACGGGAGTCCCCCTGCCACATTTGTGATAGTTTTTGCTTTTGGTATCGGCGCGATCGCCTCAGATTAAAACATTACGCATTCTTCAACACTCTCGTATTTGTTCGCGATTTCCTCAATAGTTGCTTTTTCGTAGTATTCAAAAGGTTGGCGAATCCAAGGATTATCAGCAAGATAACTCACATAATAATCTGGCGCGATCGCAGAACATTCCTTATACCATAGAACACCTGTGCGAATTTCCTCTATTTCTGCACAATTGTCCTGCAACCATTTCACCGACTCAATTAAACTCACCCCAGAATCTACCAGATCGTCCACTAATAGCACACGACTCCCTAATGAAGAGGCTGTCATCGAGAGATGCTGGGAAAAAGAAATATCTCCACGCAGGCGATTTTCCTCGCCATGATAGGAAGTAGCGGAAAGAATGGCAAGGGGGCGATCGTATAAGCGGCACAGTAAATCTCCTACTCGTAGCCCTCCTTTAGCGATGCACACAATACTATCAAACTGCCAACCAGAGCGGTGAATTTTAGCGGCTAAACGTTCAATGGTTTCGCGGTATTCCGACCAAGACAAATACATTTCCGGCATAGGTAGATGGGGATTGAGGGGTAAATAATGTTACGACTTATGAAATTATTGCTAATTTTAAGGCATAAATCTGTTTTTCTGGAACTTTTCCTGTTAAAAAAGAGCGTTACAACATTGGAGCAACGATCGTGAACGATATTCCGAGTCCTGATGATAAAGAAGGAAACGATCGCCCTTCTGAGGTCGAACAGCTAACATTTTCGACTAAATTGGCCTATGGTGCGGGCGATTTAGGTTCGGCTGTGACTGCAAATATACTGGTTTTTTTCCTGTTATATTTCTTTACTAATGTGGCCGGATTGTCGGCGGGTTTGGCAAGTCTTATTTTGGCGATCGGCAAGATTTCTGATGCTATTAACGATCCTTTAACGGGGATTTTAAGCGATCGCACTCGTACTGTTTGGGGAAGGCGCATTCCCTGGATGTTAGGAGGTGCAATTCCTTTTGGCCTGTTATTTCTTTTACAGTGGCTAGTTCCTCATTTTAGCGATAATACTAATCTCAATACATGGTTTTTATTCACCTATTATGTTATCATCGCTATTCTGTTTAATTTAGCATTTACTGCTGTTAATTTGCCCTATACCGCACTCACGCCAGAATTAACCCAAAATTACAACGAACGCACGGGTTTAAATAGTTTTCGCATGGCGTTTTCGATTGGGGGAAGTATTTTTTCTTTGATTTTAGCACAAATTGTTTTTGGGTCTTATCCTGACGATCCTCTGACTCAGTATTTTTTGTTAGGTTTAGTTGCTTCTCTTGTCTCAACTATTGCTATTTTTTGGTGTACATTTCGCATTCAAGAACGCGGTGCAAAACCTTTACTTTCTCTTTCTAGGCGTAAAACTGTCGGCAAAATTCTCATTTTTGGCGGTTTGGGTTTCATTGCCTTTCTTTCTGTTGCTTTCTTTACCAAAAATATTAATTTATTCATCAATGTTTCTGGCTTATCTCTAGGAGTTTTAATCGTTGCTTTTGGCTGGACATTAATTGTTTCTAAACCCGAACAACATTTAGTAGATGAAAATGCTGTTAAAGCGCGATCGCTTGCTCAAGATATTCCCTCAATTCCTTTTGGAGAACAGTTAAAGATTGTTTTAAGTACCAAGCCTTTTCTTTATCTCATTGGTATTTATTTATTTTCGTGGTTAGCTGTACAACTGGTGGCCTCAATTATGATTTACTTTGTTGTCAGTTGGATGGGGATGAAAGAAGGCGATTTTCCTCTGGTTGCGATCGCCATTCAAGGAACTGCTTTAGGGATGTTATTTGTTTGGAAAAAAGTAAGCGATCGCTTCGGCAAAAAAACAGTTTATTTTTTGGGGGCTTCAATTTGGCTTGTCGAACAAGCACTCCTTTTCATGGTTAAACCCGGTCAAGTTGGCTTATTATATTTCTGTGCAGTTTTGGCAGGAATTGGAGTTTCTGTGGCTTATTTAATTCCTTGGTCGATGATGCCTGATATTATCGAATGGGATGAGTTAAAAACAGGCCAGAGACGAGAGGGAATCTTTTATGGTTTTATGGTTTTACTGCAAAAACTCGGTCTAGCATTGGCGTTATTAATTGTAGGTCAATCCTTAGATTTTGCCGGTTTTATCGAACGTTTACCGGGAGAACCGATTCCCATCCAACCTGAAAGCGCACTTCTTGCTATTCGTCTGGCGATCGCCCCTTTACCAGCCTTATTTTTGATTCTGGGAATGATTTTAACTTATTTCTATCCTATCACTAGCGAAGTCCACGATCGCATTTGCTTACAATTAGCAGAACGAAAAAAAGCGCAAGAAAACTAAATTTGGTTTATAATGTCATTAGATAATTTCAAGGCGATCGTATTAGCTAGGAAGGTAACTCATGGTTGCTACAATTAAAACTCGCTACTACACTCCAGAGGAATATTTAGCACTGGAGGAACAAGCGGAATTTAAAAGCGAATATCGAGATGGAGAAATTGTCCCCATGACAGGTGGAACAACCAATCATAATGAACTTGCTGGGAATTTTTATGCTTATCTCAAGTTTTTCCTCAAGAAGAAACCTTATCGCGTCTATATGGGAGATGTTAAACTTTGGATTCCTTCCTATCGTCAATATACTTATCCCGATATAATGGTCATTCAAGGGAAACCAATTTATACAGGTAAAAGCAAAACAACGGTTATGAATCCGATGTTAATGGTCGAAGTTTTATCCAAATCAACTCAGAATTACGATCGCGGAGATAAGTTTGAATATTATCGATCGA
>NZ_JACSWA010000586.1 GCF_016888125.1 Spirulina sp. CCY15215 | reverse complement strand
ACTGAGAACGCCAGTTGTTCTGGGAACGCTACGAGGTCTCTCGTAGCTGAAAGAATCCCCAACCATAATCTTTGATTTGGTTGGGGAGCGTTCAATTGACAGGTTATTTCAGTTCATTATCTCTAAAACTTATCCCCCGTTATTCCTCATCATCCTCGTCATCCTCATCCGTGGGATAAACAAAACTGCTTGGTTGTCCCGTCAGGATGGATTTCCCTTGAGATAAGGCTCTTTGCGCGGCGATCGCGGCTTTGTGTTTCCAAGTGGCTTTGCGTTTGTCACGCTTACTTTTAGAAGTTTTCTTCTTGGGGACTGCCATTGTTTTAAGTTACAAGTATGCTGAATGGACAACTGCCCATTATATCTTGAAATCGCCAGATTATTTTTCCTTTTTCTCTTTCCCCAATACCCTAGACCAAAGGCGATAAAAACGCTATATTTAGGGTGTACTCGTTCTTTATTCCCGATACCACACTACTTCTAGCGTTTATCCTTCTAATTTCTTTTCCAGCTATGAGTGCCTTACCCGTTCCTGATTTTACCATTAATAATCCCCAAGAGCTTGCTTCTTATTTGCGAGAATCTGTTTCTTGGCGAGAAATTGAAGCACTTACCCGCAATTATGCTCATTGGAAAGAAGAAGCCTGGGCATTACTCTCAGATAGCGATCGCGATCGCATCAAAACCCTCAAACGCTGGAAAGATAGCGCGATCGTCCAAAAATTTCCTCTCGGGACTTCCGTTCAGCGCCTCGACGATACAGAAAACTTAATGGGAGAAGTGATTAACTATTGGCAAGCCTACGGTGTAGATTATATTACATTTCAAGTTGGCCAAGACATCGATTGGTGTCGCGCCAGCAATCTCAGACGCAGGGAAATTTCGTAAAATTCATCCGTAAAATTTATCCTTGATTATTTTTCCGTCTTTCATAGGTGTTGATATTTAGTTAAACTTTACAATACAGGTTTTTTGTGAGCGATCGAGCCAACAAAACGACGGTTGTTCCCCTGCTATTCGGCTTCGATCTTGACCTTCAACCCCCGAACTTTTTCGTCTAACCATTGCTCGAAAATCTCATTTTGCAGGGTTTCTTTGATTTGGTTATCCTCGAGGGAAGCAGGAAGAAATTGTTCGATACGGAAGATTAACCAGCGTTCTTCTAATTGTAGGGGTCCGACGATATCTCCTGGGTTTCCATCGTCGATCGCAGCGCGAAGGCGATCGGGTAAAGTGGCGCGGCTGACAGGTCCTAGCATCCCGTTCACAATACGATCTTCCCCTAAAGAGTGTTTTTTCGCCAATCTTTCAAAAGGGGTACCTTCGAGAATTTGCAAGTGAAGTTCTTCCGCCAGTTCCCGATTATCTACGATAATACGAGAGAGGACAATGCGATCGAGGGCGAGTTTGCGATCGATAAAATGTTCTTGTAATTTGGGTTCGGCAATTTTTACTTTCAGTTGTGCCAATTGTACGCCCCCTGCAACTTGTCCGTGAAACCTTTCATAAGTAAGATTATTCCTGATCAGCCATTCGTTAAAGGTTTTCGGTTCACTGAGTTGATTTTGCAGGCGAAAATTAATTACCGCTTGTTCGACAATGGCTGTACTATCGGGAAGTTCTTCTTCTTTGAGGGTTTTTTCGAGAATGTACTGTCGGAGAATCTCAACAATAAAACTCTGAAGTTTCCCGGCTGCTTGAAGATAGCCGAGGGTTTGATCGAGAGAAATAGATTGCTCGTCGATAGTGAGAAAAGCATTAGAAGTCATAAAGGATTGCGATCGCAGCATTCACTAGGGATAATTGTACTTGGTAATGGGTAACTCATAACTCATAACTCATAACTCATAACTCATAATAAGCGCGATCGCACCCTGAATCTTCACTAAATCGCGCATAGGATTTAAGACGGATTAACACTGTGCAGGGGTTGTACTAAAAAGGTGGTACTATTCGATCTGCCGACAATGAGGACAATTTCCCCTTCTGGGATAATGATATCCAGTTCACACCGTGCCAGCCACCAAGACGCAAGATAGTGAATTTGCCCGTTGTGATGGGGTGCGATCGCTTCAGTAACAATGGCTTCATCAAAATGCTGGGTTAATTGTACCTTCTGAACAAAGCGATTATTATCTAAAGGGCGATTGTCACCGAAAAACCCAAAAAACCGGAATACTGCTAAAAACATGGTCATTCCCTCCAAATCGAACAACAGAGTGAGAAAATATCTCTTTAATATTATCTCTAGAATGATTTTGTATTTTTATGCAGATAACTGCAAATATTACAATATTTTAAGACTGGTTATTGTACTTTAGCGCTTTGCAAGGAATCGATCCTCCTCTTTTGCATCATTCATCATTCATCATTCCTGCCAGCCCCCCGTTCCCTTTGCCTCCAAAATTGCGTAGAATTAGGAGGTAAAAAAATAGCTAAGATTAAGAAAAGCGATCGCCGTTGATAACAACTATGGTTTTACAGTTCCCCGTATTAGGCGCATTTTTTCTAGGATTGGACAGTTTGTTCTCCACCCAAGGCATTATGGTTATGCTGTTGGTGGGGTATGCAGGGGCAATGTGGATGTTTCTCACCAGCGCCCCTAAAGTTTATACCGTCATGGTTTCGGATTTGCGAGTTGCGAAAGAATTTTACGAAGGATTGCTGGCTTTATCCGTCGCGGATGTTCCTCTACATTACTACTATAACTACGAGCAAACAATGGGAGCAGCAAGTATTGACCCACTTTATATGTCGGCGACTCCGACAGCAATGGGAACCGCGACAGGATCCGCAGGAAGTGAGGGATTATGGTATCAATTAAAGAAAAATACACAGTTGCACGTCATTTCTGGAGCAAGTTTCGGCGATAAAAATCGTCAGCGTCACGTTTGTTTCGATCGCGAGTGTTTGGATGCAATTCTTTTACGCATTCAATCTCGTCGTTTACGGTTTAAAATTCGCAGTAAAAAGCCATTGAATTTTTTGGTGAAAGATATTGAAAATCGCACGATTGAAATGGCGGAAGTCTCGAATTAAAAGAAAACAAAATTTGCATTTTGGGTGCATCTCAAAGTTGCAAATTGACAACATTTCCTCGAATAACTAAAACTCTGAATAACTAAAACTCTAGGGAGCGAGGGAATAATTAGAACTAGGGAGCGAGGGAATAATTAGAACTAGGGAGCGAGGGAATAATTAGAACTAGGGAGCGAGGGAATAATTAGAACTAGGGAGCGAGACGCTCCCACTACAATAACCGATAATTTAGGTAGTGCGAGCATCTTGCTCGCTGTTTTCATAACTACAATAACCGATAATTTAGGTAGTGCGAGCATCTTGCTCG
>NZ_JACSWA010000585.1 GCF_016888125.1 Spirulina sp. CCY15215 | reverse complement strand
CAAGTGCGGCAATACTGCCCGTCTCTGGGATGGCACAGGGAAAACCCGTTGAAACCCACATCGCCCAACAGTCGCCGGACTTAGATGAGGCAAACCGGGTTCTTCAAGAGGCGGTTCAATTGCGTCAGCAAGGGACCTTAGAAACCTTCCAACAAGCCATTCCTCTCTTTGAACGCGCTGCAACTCTCTTTCGCCAAGCAGGAGAACAACGTTTAGAAGCCGTCACTCTCACCAACATTGGCTTCATCTACGACTCCCTAGGAGAAAAGCAGAAAGCATTGGAATGCTACGCTCGTGCCTTGCCCCTCTTCCAAGCCTTGGGCGATCGCGGGGGAGAAGCTGCAACCCTCAACAATATTGGTGCTGTCTATGACTCCCTAGGAAAAAAGCAGAAAGCCCTTGAATACTTCGCTCGCGCCTTGCCTCTCTACCAAGCAGTGGGCGCTCGCGGGGGAGAAGCCCAAACCCTCAACAATATTGGCGCTGTCTACAACTCCCTAGGAGAAAAGCAGAAAGCGTTGGAATACTACGATCGCGCCTTGCCTCTCTACCAAGCCGTGGGCGATTCTCCTTCGGAGAGGCTACGCCAACGCCGGGGGGAAGCCGGCATCCTCAACAATATTGGCTTTGTCTACGACTCCCTAGGAGAAAAGCAAAAAGCCCTTGAATACTACGCTCGCGCCTTGCCTCTCTACCAAGCCGTGGGCGATCGCGGCGGAGAAGGCACTACCCTCAACAACATTGGTGGGGTCTACGACTCCCTAGGAGAAAAGCAGAAAGCCCTTGAATACTACGAACGCGCCTTGCCCCTCTACCAAGCCGTGGGCGATCGCCGGGGGGAAGGCACGACTCTCAACAACATTGGCTTAGTCTACAACTCCCTAGGAGAAAAGCAGAAAGCCTTGGAATACTACGCCCGCGCTTTGCCCCTTCTCCAAGCCGTGGGCGATCGCGGGGTAGAAGCCAGAACCCTCAACAATATTGGCGCTGTCTACAACTCCCTAGGAGAAAAGCAGAAAGCCCTTGAATACTTAGATCGCGCCCTACCCCTCCACCAAGCCGTGGGCGATCGCGCAGGAGAAGCCATCTCGTTGTACAGTATCGCCTTCACCCAACGTTCCCAAGGCAACCTCGAAAACGCCCTCACCGAGATGGAAAAATCCATCGCCATCCTCGAAGACCTCCGCACCAAAGCCCCCACCACCGAA
>NZ_JACSWA010000584.1 GCF_016888125.1 Spirulina sp. CCY15215 | reverse complement strand
ACTATTTCAGTGACCTTAAAATTGTTTAACTGCTAACGACAGGGCAGGGAACTAGCTTCGCATTCCAAGGTGTCGTGACCCAAATAACGTAGTACGCAAGGTACTTAGTCTGGTCAGAATGGCCTGTTAGATTTCTCTTTCAAGCCTCACGCCTTTAGGCTGAGGTTCCTGACGTGCTTCTATATTGAGGTATGCGAAAGCAAGCCATCAAGGCGATCGCAAGAAATGATGAACAAAAAAGATGAAAGAAAAAGTTTTGGGTTTTAGTTCGGAAACCGTGAAAGCAATGTAAATATGACAAAATCGACTCCTTAATCAAGATCGCCAGCTAAAATCTAGGAGTCAAAATTTATTAATTAGTTGTTCAAAGAATTATACCATAACTGTGAAAAAAGCATTGTTCCATTTTGACTTTTAACAATAATGTTACGATCGCGATCAAATAAGACGGAACCGATACAAACATCGCGATCGCCGTGTTTGCGGATATATTCTTGGCTGCGGCGATCGATGGTTTCAGCGATGGAGGTATAAACGCGATCGACGCTTTCGGGTTGGATTTGGCGCAAGAGTTGTAAAGCTGCTTCTGTGGTGGTGCTTTGAAATACTTTTTCGAGAATGTTGTTGGGTAAGCCTATTTTGGCACAGTGCGCCGTCAGAATTTCTAAGCGTCCGTCGGCAAGGTGGTGATGGGTGTGAAAAATACCGCCAGCGAGTTTAATCAGTTTACCATGATAGCCGAACAGTAACAGCGATCGCACTCCCGAAACTCCCGCCGTTACCAGTAAAGGACCTAACCAATTTGCAGTTTTCACGAGGCGATCGGCTTCAATGCCTAAATTACGCGCTAAATCTAAACCATTTTCTCCCACGCAAAACACTAAAGTATCAAATCGTGCCGCTTTTTCAGATAATTCTTCCCGATAGATTTCTAACTGTTGGGGAGAACTTAAAGGCTGACTAATTCCCGTTGTTCCTAAGAGAGAAAGTCCTTCAACGACACCAAAGGCTTTATTAGCGGTTCGTTCTGCAAGTTTGCGTCCTTCCGGTAGAATGATTTTAACTGTAATTGCTTCATTTATGGCGAGTAAAACTTGCAAATTGTGTTGTAAGAGTTTGTGTGCATAAGTATAAATTGCTGCTTGTCCGTGGCGATCGCTTTGTTTGCCAATTCCTTCTCCTCCTGCGATCGTAATTTGGGGAGATTGATCGGTTTTATTTTGCCATTCTACTATTGCCCAAATGGGCGTATTTCGGGTTAAATCGAGGTTATCCCCAGGATCGCTGTGGGTAATGGCTAAGGCGGTGCGATCGCTAATTTTGGCAATTTGCGCGATGGGAATTTCTGCGCTTTGTGGGGGATCGATGAGGTCAATTTGTACGGTTTCTAAAGGTGTTTGTTGCTGGAGATAGCGCAAAGCAGCAACAGCAGCAGCACAGGCAAAAACAGGTAAGGTAAACCCCGATCGCGGTTGAGAAATAGTCACGAAAAAACTTAATTTAAAGAAAGAACTAGATAACTAGGGAATGGTTTGTTTGACATTGAACTTTAACATGATTGATTCAAAATAGGTCTTTGTGATTTGCTATATTCCTAGAGTATCCATAATTTAAGAAAATGGGAAGAGCAAAAAGATATAAATTCTATTTATGAATGATAACTTTATCTTAAGTCTTATTGTTACTCATAAACGGCGATCGCGGAACCGGAAGAATATACAATAGAGAGCAAGTTCATACTCGGTCAAATCCTATGGCTTATTGGAAAGCAGGACATTCTCTGCAAAATGGCAAATATATCATTGAAGAAATGCTCGGATCCGGTGGGTTTGGGGTAACATATCGGGCAAAAGATACGCAAAAAGGGCAACAGGTAGCGATTAAAACTTTGAGTCCAGCGATCCAAGCTGAATCCGATTTTAACGACTATCAGCAGCGATTTATACAAGAGGCTTTTCGCCTGGCTAAATGTCCTCATCGTCATATTGTCCGCGTAGATGATGTTTTTTCCGAGGGGGAATTGTGGTGCATGGTGATGGAATGTATCGATGGGGGAGATTTACAAGAATATGTTGGCGATCGCGGTATTTTGTCGGAGTCGGAAGCATTGCAATATATTCAGCAAGTGGGAGAAGCGTTAAGTTATCTTCATCAACAACAATTTTTGCATCGAGATGTGAAACCTGCCAATATTTTGTTACGCCGGAAAACAAAGGAAGCGGTTTTGATTGATTTTGGGTTAGTACGAGACTTTATTGAAGGGAAAACATTGATCCATACTAATGCACTGACCCACAGTTTTGCGCCGCCGGAACAATATAAACAACGGGCAAAACGCGGGGCTTTTACGGATGTTTATGCGCTTTCTGCGACGTTGTATTATTTGTTAACAAATAAATTACCTTTTCCTGCTAATTTTCGCGAGGACATGGAAAAACAAGGGGTGAATTTGACTCCTCCTCAGCAGTACAATCCTCAGATTTCGAGTGCTGTAAACCAAGCAATTCTCAAGGGGATGGAATTGTCTTATGGCGATCGGCCTCAGTCGGTGCGGGAATGGCTGGGATTATTGCAGAAACAGCCCTCCAGTGGGGTTAAATTGGTGTCTGCGGTGGGAATGGACTACAGGACGTTACAAGGGCTTCTCGCAGCCGGAAAATGGCGGGAAGCAAACGATGAAACAGCAGAGGTAATGCTCAAGGTGGCCGGAAGGGAATCTGAAGGCTGGTTAAACACCGAGAGTATAGATAATTTCCCATGTAGCGACCTCAGCACCATTGACCAACTCTGGGTACATTACAGCAAAGGACGCTTCGGGTTTTCTGTTCAGAAGCGCATTTATCAAAGTTTAGGCGGTACGAGAGAGTATAATCGCCAAGTCTGGGAAAATTTTGGCGATGCCGTAGGATGGCGGGTGAATGGAAGTTGGTTGTACTATCGAGACAGCACTTTTAACCCCTCAACACGAGAGGGACACCTCCCGATCCACGGATTTGGTTTGGGGTCGATGGGACATATCGGTCGGTGGGTGGGAGGGGTCTCTTCTCTCGCGTCGAGACTTGTAGAATGTAGCATATAAGGAACCTACAAGAAAGTGTAAAGAATTGCGAAGAGGTTATTTTTCACGAACCCTTGCGGGTTCTGGCTTTCCGATACCGGGTACAGGGGTTGAGGAAGGGCGATCGCGATGGTGGGTGGGATTTTGTAGTACATCTCCCGTCATTTGCGACAAGATTTTTCCTAACACCTTTGGGTTGTAGCAATTCGCCAACATAAACTTTTCTGCAACCCTAAAAGAATCCTTGCAACCTTGCTGCATAGTCGTGCATTTTGATTAAGGGAAATTCAGAAAAATAAATCAGTAATGAGATTGTTCTTCTTATTACCGATCCGTCAGGGATTGAATGGAGGTTAAGGAAATAAATCGGTAATTAAATTGTCCTTCTTATCTCGATCCGCCAGGGATTGAAAATCCCCGTCTCATACAAAAAATCCATTGAAATGGATTAGGGTATTCGGCGATCGCGCCAATATTGGCAAATTTAATCTTTAGCTTTCATAAAAAGCATCTTTTGCCAATTCTAGTAACTCATTCATTTTTTTGCAGAATGCTATTAATTCTGCTATAATGACACACTCACCATCAAACTAATTCTAAGATCATGACTCAGTTCGCGATCGATATTCCCGATGAATTGATAGCCCAGCTAGAAAACCAAGGCGATAAAATTGAGACTATTATTCTGGCTGCATTAGAAGATTATTTGACCAAGGACAAATTTGATATTACCCAAACAACAACTTGGGAAATCTGTGGAAAATATACAGTAGAGAATCCAGAATTAGAATATATTGTGGGAACAGATGAGCAAGGAAATCTAACTACAAATTATTCTGAAAATGTGGATAAAATTTTATATTAAATCTATTTTATGTCAAGAATTATTGTCGATACATCAGCATAATTAGGGCTAGGGAGCTAGTAAATAATTAGGGCTAGGGAGCTAGTAAATAATTAGGGCTAGGGAGCTAGTAAATAATTAGAATTAGGGAGCGAGTGAATAATTAGAATTAGGGAGCGAGTAAATAATTAGAACTAGGGAGCGAGACGCTCCCACTACACCGATAATTGAGGTAGTGCGAGCATCTTGCTCGCTATTTCTACAAAACTGAGATGCACCCGTTCGATTTTAGCGATCGCACGACGATTGAAAGTTTTTGATGTTTTCAGTTTTGACACGCATTTTCAGCAAATGTCTGGTTTAGGTATCGTTTGTCAGCCGCGATCGCCTATCCGATAAACGGTGTCGCGATCGGGTTTTTAAAAACCTTAATTGCTGCGATCGCCCTCAATACAATGTTGTCAAACTGCGCGATTTTGGGTATTGTGATGGCATCTTTAAAACAGCATTAGAGTTCAAACAAGCCCTAGAAAATGCTTGACTTTTAAACTCAAATATGATACATATTTTTGATTAATAGAAGCTGTTAGCGATCGCCACGAGACTATAAAGCCTTGGCATAAACTTTTATTGTCACCTCCGCTAATTTTCGCATTCCCTGCACAATTTCTTCTGGTGTTGCAGTCAAACTAATTCGCAAACATTGATGTTGGTGTTCCCATTCCTCCTGTAAACCAGGAAAAAAGGTCGATCCTGGCACTAAAATAACTCCCTCTTCCTTTACCTTTTGATATAATTCCCAATCCGTAATCGGTAAATCCCGCAACCATAACCATGCAAAAATTGCCCCTTCTCCGCGATGTAAAAACCAAGGCAAATCTTGCGGTAAGTATTCCTCTAAAGTCGCCTCCAAAACTGCAAATTTATGTTGATAATGGGGACGAATTACAGTTTCTGAAAGTTCTGCTAAACGTCCCGAGGCGATCGCCTTTGCTGCGATCGCTTGTCCGTAGCGAGGAGAGTGAATGCAAGTATTATTCTGAAATCCTTCGATAATATCAATTGTCTCCGGATCTGCGATCGCAATTCCAATTCGTTCCCCTGGTAATCCAGCTTTTGATAAACTCATACAGTGAACAATATTTTCTCCTAAAATAGGACTCATTTCTGTAAAATTTAAAGCAGGATAAGGAGGAGCATAAGCAGAATCGATAAATACAGGAACGCGATCGGGTTTTGCTAACTCAACAATCGTTTCAACTTCGCGATCGCTTAACACATTTCCCGTCGGATTGCAAGGACGAGAAAAAATAACACATCCTGTTTGTTTGTTGATTTTTAATTGGTTTAAATTGGGACGATATTTAAAACGATGTGCCTTTTCTTCAATTTCTAAATTGGGTTTGTACGCAACAACTGCTTCAGGAAATAAACTAACACCACCATAGCCTGTATAATCAGGACATAAAGGCAAGACAATCTGTTTTAATTGCCCGTCGGTATTATAGCCACCAAACGCATTCGCTGCATAAAAATAGAGTGCTTGAGAACCTGGTGAAATCAAAATATTGCGATCGCTTAAATTTAAGTTATAGCGTTGATTAAAATCTGCGGCGATCGCTTCAATTAAAGGGGCATATCCTTGAGAAGTACCATAGCGACAAACTACCTCTCCATAATCTCCACTTGCTAACAATTCTGCCGTACAATCTCGCCATAATTGCTCAATTTCTGGCAAAATCACTGGATTTCCCGCACTCAAATTAATAAACTCTCGTCCCTTACTCGCTCTTAATGTCTCAATAATATCTTTCATAATTTCTCGCACTCCCGTGCGTTGGGACATTCGCAGACCAAATTGAGAGAGATTGAGTGTCATGGCTGAGTATTGTAAAAGAGAAAAGATGAAAAATATTTTAACAATAATTGTAACTTAATGGGTATAGAATAGAGAAGAGCAATGTATTTTGTTATCTTATGACTGCTCTTTGTTGATTGCAATGACTGCTAATATTTCTCCCGAAGAACGCGATCGGATGTTACAATGGCTCAATCGCAATCTTCGAGATTTACAAAAATACGCCCATCAATATGTTGCCTATAATGGCGATGGAATTATTGCAGTCAATGAAGATTTAGATCGCGTCTTAGAAGAAGCAGACACATCAGGTGTTGTCTATTCAATTTATTTAGTCCCCGGATTTACAGGCTCGATTGTAATTTTACCCATTTATTTTCGCACGGTTAGTCGCCATGAATGGCAACCGAATTATTCAGTGAGTTTACGCAATCAAAACCGAGAAATTGATTTAACCATGTTAGTTGATTCTGGTGCGGATTTTAGTGTTATTTCTTTTAAAATCGGTCAAAATTTGGGATTTGCTTTAGCCGATCGCGAGGAAATCTTGGTTGGACAAACATTAGGAGGAGCAGTAAAATATGTTTTGCGACGCATTGATTTCTCAATTGATGGATACCAATTCAATGCTCCTGTTGCTTGGCTACAACAAGAAACAGCAGATATTATGTTATTAGGACGAGAAGATGTGTTCGATCGCTTTAATATTGAATTTCGTCAAGCAGAAGAGAAAATTATTTTTACTCGGCGAGAAAAAGAATAATTTTAAGATAATAAAATATTTAATTAGCAACCCAAAGTAAAACCCCCAATCCGATTAAAAGAAAATAAATGAATTGTTGAAAACGCTGCACGGGTAAGCGGCGATTTATTTCTCTGCCTAATAAAAGCGCGATCGCCACTGCTGGTAATGTCCAAATATACAAAGTCAGAACTTGTTTTGTCCAAAATCCACTTAATCCATGACTAATCAGAATACTGATAGAACTAATTGAGAAATAGCATTGCAACGTTGCTCGAAATTTCTGAGGATTCCAACGACACATATTACCATAAATTACAACGGGAGGACCGTTTAAATTATATGCTCCGCCGAATATACCGGCAATGAGTCCAAAGCCATAAGCAGCGCGATCGCCTAATTTAGGGAGTTTAAATTTCCCCAAACTATAGCCTCCAAAAATAATTAAAAATAATCCTATTCCTCTTAAAATAAAAATTTGTGGGACAACTTTCAATAACCAAGCCCCCCCAAAAACTCCCGGAATTGTCGTCACCAACAGTCGCCAGATCGCAGTAAATTCTACTTGTCGCCAACTCGTTAAAAAAATTAATGTTGTCGCTGTCGCCATTAACAGTGCAAAAGTCGGCGTAACAACCTTTAAATCCATAATCAAACTTAATAAAGGCATCGCCAATAAAGCACTCCCAAAACCAAAAATTCCTTGTAATAAGACCCCGCAAAAAATAATCGCGATCGCCAGAATAGTTGCAAATTCCATCTCATTTATCTAATATCGGTAGGTAACTCCTGAGTAATCCCGAATTTAAAGAAGAGAATTCCCTCAATCCTCTTCTTCTTCCGCTTCTTCCACCAAATCCTGTAGCGTCTGATGACGAAGACGACGGGACTCTCGGCGATACTTTTTACTCTCCAACCTGGGTTCGTACTCACGTTTGCCCGAGCCAGCAATTTTTAACTTGACCGTCGTTTCTTCATCAGGTCGTTGTTGAAGCATTTCCACTCTTGCAAGAGTTTCCCCTAAAAATAGAAGATAATGTTCGTATCGCTCCCAATCTCCCCGAATTGAGCAGTTTGGTTCATCTCGGTGTAAACAATCGCGAAATTGACACCCATTTTCCCGCGATCGCGCCTCGGGAAAATACTGTACCAATTCTTGAGCATCACAAACCAAATCCGGCTTATTAAACCCTGGACTATCTGCCAAAAGTCCCCCTCTCGGTAACTCAAATAACTCAACATGACGAGTCGTATGACGACCGCGCTGTAATTTTCCCGATACTTCCCCGACCCGCAATTTAACTTCAGGAATGAGTTTGCCGATCAAACTCGATTTTCCCACCCCCGACGGTCCCGCTACCACCGTCGTTCGATCTGCTAATACCCCCTCTAAATCCTCTAATCCCTCCTCCTGGGCGACACTGATAAAGATGGGGTCATAGCCCCATTTTTGTAGCCTTACTGCCCATTCCTGCTGCCGCTCCTTGTCGATTAAGTCCCGCTTATTCAAACACAAACGCGGGGTGAGGGAAGTTGATTCCGCTTGAATTAAAAAGCGACTCAATTGCCACGGATCGAGAGTAGGTTCCTCCAGGGCAAACAAAAGTAAAATTTGTTCGGCATTGGCCACTGGAGGACGTTCTAAACAAGTTGTGCGCGGTACGATCGCCCCGATCGCCCCTTGTCCTTCCTGCCAATTCGGTTCCTCAACAATAGTGCGATCGCCCACCATTACCTTCTGACCAATTTTCTTCAAGCGCGATCGCCGCGTACACAACAAAAACTGATGCCCTTCCCAAACCCGATCCAAGCGCACGCGATAAAAATTAGCCTGCACTGCGACTACCGTTCCCACTATCTTCATCGCTTGTCGTTCATCTCAACTCCTCACCTGTAGGGCAAAATATTGGGAACGATCTTCCATCGCCTCGAGGTGATAACCCGCCATCACCAAACTATCGGGAACCTGTTCGATCGGTTCCCCGCGATCGAGCCAAACTTCCAATAATTGCCCCGCTTCCATTTGTTCCAAGCGTAATTTTGTCCGCACAAAATTAATCGGACAAGGAGTTCCCCGTAAATCCAACTGAACATCAGCAATGCTATTAATTTCGTCGTGGTTCATTGTTCATCAATCCTCGATCATTGTTCATGGAACTTAGCCGCGAAACATTTTGCCTAAAAATCCTTCCAAACCCCCCTCTTTTCCTGCCGCTTCACCGCGAATTTTTGCCAATTGCTCCAATAATTCCCGCTCTTCAGCATTAATTCGCGTCGGAATATCAATTTTGACCGTAATTAAATGATCGCCGCGACTGACAGGATTGCCCAAACGCGGTACCCCCTTATCTTCTAAAGTCAAGACAGTATTGGGTTGAGTCCCCGGAGGAATCGTTAATTCCGTCTCGCCATCAACAGTATTGATAGGAATCCTGCACCCCAGAATTGCCTGTAAATAACTCACCGTAATTCCCGAGAGGATATTCACCCCATCTCGCTTGAACTCTTTATCTTCTTCAACAAATAGGTAAACGTATAAATCCCCTGGCGCACCATTCCGCAGTCCAGCATCTCCCTCTCGTGCTACCCGCAAGCGCGTCCCATTATCAACCCCTTGGGGAATCGTGATTTTTAATTTTTTCGTGACTTGAGTGCGACCGACCCCACTACAGGTTTCGCATTTCTCCTCAATCACTTGCCCTTCGCTGTTACAGGTGGGACAAACGGAAACTTGAGCAAAACTACCAAAAGGCGTTCGAGTGGCACGACGGACTTGACCGGTTCCATTACAAGTCTGGCAAGTTTTCACCCCAGTGCCGGGTTTGGCCCCCGTTCCCGTGCAGGTCTTACAGGTTTCGAGGTGAGGAATGCGAATTTCCTTTTCCCCTCCAAAAATAGCCTCCCGAAATTCCAACTTTAAATCGAGCCGCAAATCTTCCCCTCGCACGGGGCCGCTGCGTCGGCGTTGGGGGGTGCCGGTGCCCACGCCCCCCCCGCCAAAGCCACTAAAAATAGTCTCAAAAATGTCTGCAAAGCCGCCCACGTCGCCAAAATCGGAGAATCCGCCCTGTCCCGAGGAAGATACTCCAGCCTCGCCAAAGCGATCATATCTCGCTTTCAGTTCTGGGTCCGACAGAACTTCGTGAGCGCGATTGACTTCTTTAAACCGCTCTTCTGCTCCTGGTTCTTTGTTGACATCCGGATGATATTTCCGCGCCAAACGGCGATATCCGCGTTTGATGTCATCTGGACTGGCATCGCGGGAGATATTGAGGATTTCGTAGTAGTCGCCTGCCATAGGGTGCCGATCTGTTGAGTGTATAGTTAGTCTTTTGTCAATTATCAATTATCAATTATCAATTATCAATTATTCTTTGATAATAATATTGATTAATTTTGATTTTAATTGCGATCGCCATGAGTTCGAGAATCATTAGTCTACGGGTTCGTAGTCCGTCGCGGCGCTCTGCTCGTCGTCGTCAAAGTCAAAGCTAAACTCGTCCTCTTCACTGACTCCTCCTTCATCGGCGACAATTTCTGTAGGCTGTTCGCTGGCGGGAGCGATGGATTCTTCCACGTTTTCAAATTCCTCGCTGGTTCCCTGATTGGCACGATTATACAAGTCAGTTCCCACGCCTAAGACAGCCTGTTTGAAACTTTCGAGTCTTTCTTTGATTTCCTCGACGCTGAGGGACTCGTCGGTTAAAGCTGCATTTAAAGCTGCCCGCTTCTCTGCTGCTCGAACTTTCAGATCTTCGCGAATCAAATCGGCATTTTCTTTCAGGGTGACATCGTGGGTATAGGAGATGCTATCGGACTGATTTTTCAAGTCTACCAATTCCATGCGCCGACGATCTTGTTCGGCATAGCGCTCTGCTTCTGTTCGCATTTTTTCCACTTCGGAGGAACTTAAGCCTCCGGTGTTGGTAATGCTGACGCTTTGTTCTTTATTGGTAGCTTTGTCCTGGGCTGAAACTCTTAAAATACCGTTGACATCAATTTCAAAACTGACTTCGATTTGCGGTACTCCCCGAGGAGCGGGTAAAATTCCGTTCAGGAGAAATTTCCCCAAGCTCTTATTATCTCGTGCCATAGCACGTTCTCCCTGGAGAACGTGAATTTCGACGGAGGTTTGCCCGTCGATCGCCGTGGAAAAGACTTGAGATTTGCTGGTGGGAATGGTGGTATTGCGATCGATGATTTTGGTGAACACTTCTCCCAAGGTTTCAATGCCCAAGGATAAGGGGGTGACATCGAGCAGCAAGAGATCTTCGACTTCCCCACCTAAAACCCCCGCTTGAATGGCTGCACCGAGGGCAACGGCTTCATCGGGGTTAACTGAGCGATCGGGTTCCTTGTTAAAGAATTTGCGAATCGCTTTGCCAATGGAAGGAATGCGGGTCGAACCCCCCACCATGATAATGCGATTGATCTCATCGGGTTTAAGATCGCTATCCTTGAGGGATTGCTTAACCGGAAGAACTGTGCCTTTAATTAATTCTAGGGCGAGTTCTTCAAATTTAGAGCGCTGTAAATCTGTTTCGAGGTGCTTGGGACCTGTTTCGTCGGCGGTAATAAAGGGCAGGTTGATGGAGGTACTCCCAACGCTAGAGAGTTCGATTTTGGCTTTTTCCGCCGCTTCTCTCATGCGTTGCAAGGCCATTTTGTCTTGGCCGAGGTTTACTCCTTCTTTTTCCTTAAAGTTATCGCTCATCCAACGCACGATAACATTGTCGAAGTCATCGCCCCCGAGGTGATTGTTCCCCGAGGTGGCTTTAACTTCAAAGACTCCATCTCCCAGTTGGAGGACGGAAACATCAAAGGTTCCCCCTCCCAAGTCAAATACAAGAATGTGTTGGTCTTGGTCTTGCTTTTCTAACCCGTAAGCGAGAGCGGCTGCGGTAGGCTCGTTGATAATCCGTAAGACTTCTAACCCGGCGATGGTGCCAGAATCTTTCGTTGCCTGTCGTTGGGCATCGGTAAAGTAAGCAGGAACTGTAATCACGGCTTGGGTGACGGGTTCTCCCAAAAACTGTTCAGCATCAGATTTTAGCTTTTGCAAAATCATGGCCGAGATTTCTTGGGGGGTGTAATTTTTGCCGCGAATCTGGACATCCACGGTATCATCTCGGCCTTTGACGCATTTGTAAGGCACGCGAGAACGTTCTTCTTCGGTATCGTCCCAACGACGACCGATAAAACGTTTGATACTGTAGACGGTGTTTTCGGCATTGGTGACTGCTTGGCGCTTGGCCAACTGACCCACCAAACGTTCCCCTGATTTGCCAAAACCGACCATACTGGGGGTGGTACGGCCTCCTTCGCTGTTCTGAATAACGATGGGTTTTCCCCCTTCGAGAACAGCAACGCAACTATTTGTAGTGCCTAGGTCGATACCGATGACTTTTCCCATAGCGATCGGGTTTTATAAGTGTGCAAGAGACTAATATTAGTTTAAATGGAAGCATCGAGGTTCTCCCGATTATTCTTCCGATGGAGTTTCACTTTCCGAGTTAGAGTCTATATTACCCTCAGTTGAGAGATTTGTTTCGTCTTCTGGGGTGGCGGCAACTTTTACCATGGCATGACGCAAGACGCGATCGCCGATCATGTAGCCTCGAACCAATTGCTCAATTACCACCCCTTCGGAATATTCAGCAGTTTGTTCTCTCAACATGGCTTCGTGATAATTGGGATCGAATTCTTGCCCTTCGGGACGCATGGCAGAAACTCCCAAGCGCTTGAGGCAATCCACTAAATTTTTATATACGCCTTGATAACTTTTGTGAATTCCCATTTCGCCCTCATTGGCTGGACGGATTTGCGATCGCGCTCGCTCGAAGTTGTCCACTACAGGTAAGAGTTCGTTAATCGTATTGCGTTTGGCAAAAACTTCCCGTTCCTCTTTTTCTTTTTGCGTCCGTTTGCGGAAGTTATCAAAATCCGCAGCAATTCTCACTGATTGAGCTTTCAAGGATTCTGTTTGTTCGGTTTGTTTGGCGAGTTGTCGCTTCAGAGACTCGATTTCAAATTGCAAGGCTTCCAGAATCTGCACTTGCGCCCCCTGAACTCCAGCCGCGTAGGTTGCGCCTTCCGTCCCTCCTCCCGAAGCCTCGGGTTGAGAGTTTAAAGATGCCCCACTTTGACCCTGTTCCGTTTCTTTGAATTCGAGGTCTTTAAGTTCGAGAGCTTCTAGGGTAGAGTCCTCAAGATTTTCGCCGCGATCGCTTTGATTCATAGAGCCGATTTCCTGCGGGTCAGCAGTCTGGTCTTGTGCCACAGCAACATCGGGAGAACCTTCTCCTGGTGGATTTCCTAGCGGATTGTCCAAGATGCTGTTTTCCTTGACCTTATCCCCAGACAAATCTGATGATTGATCTGGATGTTCTAAGGTTTCTTCTGACTGCTTTTGGTCGTCGATCATCGTACCTTAAATTTTGCCTTTAAATTTTGCCTTAAATTGGAAGGCTTTACGCCTTTGAATCATCATACCGCCCTTTCTCTATCTCGATCTGTCTGCCGTCAAGATTTCTTCTCGGTACGGATGATGTTGCTCTTCTTTTTACTAGAGAACAGGTTCGATGGGCGATCGCCCTTTTTCTCCTCGAACCTACTTTACAAAACTTAGCACAAAAATCACTAATTTTTCTCTGGTTCGTAGTAAATCCATCTCCAGTGTCAATATTCTAAAGTTATCATCATGGATAATTGAGTTGAAAGAATCCCAAATGCTTCGCAAGGAGCGATCGCGCCTTTTTTCTGATGAGTACGAGTCGAAATCGTCTTCAATTGATTTAGTCTTAGATACAGCCTTAACAATTTCCCATCGAGTCGAGGGATATAGTTTAAGAAAGTTAAAGAAGAGGGAACAAAAGGCGAACCGAATCCCATTCCCCAGCCCGCCCCCTACCATTTTTTTCAGGAAATACGTCACCCAACGACTATGACCCAATCTACACCTAGATCCTCTCGGCGTTCCCGCGCTCTAACCATTCGCAATGATTTTTCTCCGTTCGGTAACAAAATCATTCAAGCTGGTTTTGCAGATAACGAACAGATGAAGCAAGCCCTTGCCGAAACACGCAAATCCGGTCGTCCCCTGACCGAGGCGATCGAGAACATTACGGGTCGCCAACTTACCCCCGAGCTACAACGGCAGTACAAAAAACAACAACTTTTTGAGCTTAAAATTCTCTACGGGGTTGATTCCCTCGATCCAGAAATTGACCCCACCTCGGAGAATCAAATGGCAGAGTTGATCGAGACATTAATTCCCATCGATGTTTGTCGCCGTCATTATCTCGCTCCCCTTTCGAGAAGCAATGGGAATCCCCCATCGGTTTTGGTGGCCATGGTGAACCCCGATAACCTCGAAGCCCAAGATGATTTGGGACGCATTCTCCGTCCCCAAGGCATTCAACTTCAGCGCATGGTGATTACCCCTCAAGATTATCAACAACTTCTCGATAAATACTTAGACGAACAAGTTAAACGGGAAAAGCAAAGAGAAGATGCCAAAGCCGTAGATATGAGCGGCTTGGTTCAAGATTTGGGAGCCCTCGAAGATGCTCCCGACGAAAATGAAGACGACTTGGGAGCCGCCGAAGATGCTCAAGGTGCGCCCATTGTGAATTTAGTCAATAAAATCTTAATGCGGGCGCTCAATGAAGACGTTTCCGACATTCACATCGAACCCCAAGAAGAAGAACTAAGAGTACGTTTCCGCAAAGATGGAGTTTTAGTCAAACCTTTTCCCTCAGTCCCGAAAAAGGTAGCCCCCGCCGTTGCCGCTCGTTTTAAAATTATGTCTGAGTTGGACATTGCGGAAAAACGGATGCCCCAAGATGGCAAAATTCGTCGAATGTATAAAGGGCGCAAAGTTGACTTCCGGGTGAGTACCCTACCCAGTCGCTATGGGGAAAAAGTTGTTTTGCGAATTTTGGATAACTCGGCGACTCAACTGGGATTAGATAAACTGATCTCTCACCAAGAATCCTTGGAATTAGTGCGAGAGATGGCCAGTCGTCCCTTTGGTTTGATCCTCGTTACCGGACCGACGGGATCGGGAAAATCTACCAGTTTGTATTCCGTGCTGGCGGAACGCAATGACCCTGGTGTAAATATTAGTACCGCCGAAGATCCGATTGAATATTCCTTGGACGGGATTACTCAAGTTCAGGTTATTCGGGAAAAAGGCATGGACTTTGCTTCCATTCTGCGGTCTTTTCTGCGGCAAGATCCCGATGTGATTCTGGTGGGGGAAACGCGAGATAAGGAAACCGCAAAAACGGCAATTGAAGCTGCACTTACGGGTCACTTAGTCCTCACTACCCTACACACCAACGATGCTGCTGGCGCGATCGCCCGTCTGGATGAAATGGGGGTTGAACCTTTCATGATTTCCGGCGCACTACTGGGGGTCTTGGCACAACGCTTAATGCGACGGGTTTGCAGCGAATGCCGCATCCCTTACGAGCCGACCCGAGAAGAACTAGCACGCTATGGGATGTCTGCTTCTCAAGAGGGCGAACTCACCTTCTACAAAGCTAATTTTGTCGCTCCTGACCAACGCAACGCCGACACTTGCGGCAAATGCAGTGGAGTTGGCTATAAAGGGCGGGTTGGGGTCTATGAAGTCATGCGGAATAGTGAGGAACTGCAATCACTAATTAACGGGGGCGCATCCACCGAACTGATTAAGGAAAAAGCAGTTGAGGAAGGCATGATTACCCTGCTTGCTTATAGTTTAAATTTGGTGAAAGAAGGCAGTACAACCCTAGAGGAGGTCGATCGCGTCACCTTCACCGATGCAGGGCTTGAAGCCGAACTTAAAGCCAAACGCAAGAGCGGCTTAACTTGTACCACTTGCGGGGCAGAACTGCAACCCGAGTGGATCGACTGTCCGTATTGCATGACCCCTCGTTTTGCGGATTTATAATCTGCCTATTTTTGGTTGAAAAACGGGCATCCTAGACTCAATATCAATGGCGAGCGATCGCCCTACAGCAAATCTATTCAGGAGAAATACAAATGGACTTAATGATCGAAGACTTATTGGAACAGTTGGTAGAAATGGGCGGCTCTGACATTCACATTCAAGCGGGAGCGCCAATCTATTATCGCATTAGCGGCAAACTGCAACCCATCGGCGAAGAACCTCTCACTCCCCAAGAGGCACAAAAGCTGATCTTCAGTATGCTGAACAACAAGCAGCGCAAAGACGTAGAGCAAAACTGGGAATTGGATTCTTCTTATGGGGTGAAAGGTTTAGCTCGCTTTCGTCTCAATGTTTACAAAGAGCGAGGGTGTTGGGCGGCTTGTATGCGTGCCTTATCTTCTAAAATTCCTAATTTCGATATGTTAGGGCTTCCCGATATTGTCCGAGAATTTACCGAACGCCCTCGGGGAATGGTATTAGTAACCGGGCAAACTGGATCGGGAAAAACGACAACGATGGCGGCGATGTTAGACTTAATTAATCGCACCCGAGCCGAACACGTTCTCACGGTAGAAGACCCGATTGAATATGTCTTTCCCAATGTGAAAAGTCTATTCCACCAACGACAAAAAGGAGAGGATACCAAGAGTTTTAGTAACGCCTTAAAAGGTGCGCTCCGACAAGACCCAGATATCATTCTGGTGGGGGAAATGCGAGATTTAGAAACTATTGCTCTTGCGGTTTCTGCCGCAGAAACAGGACACCTTGTTTTTGGTACTTTGCACACCAACTCTGCTGCGGGAACGATCGATCGCCTTTTAGATGTCTTTCCCCCAGAGCAACAACCGCAAATTCGGGCGCAAATGTCTCAATCTCTTTTAGCAGTTTTCAGTCAGTGTTTGGTGCAGAAAGACAACCCCAAACCGGGAGAATTTGGACGAGCAATGGCTCAGGAAATTATGGTGGTTACGCCGGCGATCGCCAACTTAATTCGAGATGGTAAAACTGCGATGATTTATTCTTCCATTCAAACCGGAATGAAACTAGGAATGCAAACGATGGAGCAAGCATTAGCTGATTTAGTCAAAAGGAATGTCATTTCTTACGAAGAAGGAATCAGTAAAAGCGGTAAACCCGATGAATTGCAACGTCTCGTTGGTGCAGGAGGAACGGCTAAAAAGCGTTAAACCGAATCACAAATAACTAATCATTAATAACAATGCCTACATTTGTTGCTGAAGTAAAAGATTCTAAAGGCAATCTCGTTAAAGAAAAGGTAGCGGCCACCTCACAAGAACAAGCTCGCATGATTCTTCAGAATCAGTATAGTAGCGTTGGGGAAATTAAATCGGTAGGCTTAAATCTAGACTTAGCCAGCCTGACGGAAAAAATGACCAGCGTTGGGGTCAAGGATAAATCTGTCTTTTCCCGCCAATTTTCCGTTATGGTCAATGCGGGGGTGGCAATGGTGAGATGTTTGGGGATTCTGACGGATCAATGCACCAACCCCAAGTTAAAAAAGGCGCTAACGGGAATTAGTGCGGACGTACAACAAGGGGTGAGCCTTTCCGAGTCCATGCGAAAGTATCCCGAGTGTTTTGATAAACTTTACGTTTCGATGGTGGAAGCGGGAGAAGTTGGGGGGGTTCTCGATCAGGTTTTAGATCGACTGGCGGTATTGTTGGAGAATATGCAGCGCCTCAACAATCAAGTTAAGTCAGCGATGGCTTATCCTATGGCGGTGGGATCTTTGGCGGTGATCGTCTTTTTCGCCATGACCATCTTTTTGATTCCCATTTTTGCGGGGATTTTTAAAGACTTGGGAACAACCCTACCGTTACTCACGCAAATCATGTTGATTTTGAGTAATTTATTCATTCCGGATGCTAACGATTGGTGGTTTTGGCCGGGCTTCATTGGTACGATTGTGGGGTTAAGCACAGCCTACAAGCTCTACTATAAGACCCCCGCCGGACACTTACAAATTGACGGATTCTTTTTAAAAGCCCCTTTAATCGGCGATTTGAATCAAAAAAATGCTGTAGCGCGATTTTGTCGGATTTTCGGGACTTTGACGCGATCGGGGGTTCCCATTCTCAACTGTATGGATATCGTGCGAGATGTTGCCGGTAATAAGGTGATTGAGGATGCGATCGAACGATCGAAAAGGGAGATTCAACAAGGGGGAATGATCAGCCTTGCTTTAGAAAGGGAAGGGGTATTTCCTCCTCTCGCCATTCAAATGATGAGTATTGGCGAAGAAACTGGGGAATTAGATACGATGATGATGAAGGTGGCAGACTTTTATGAGGATGAAGTCGAACAAGCAGTTAAGGCTTTAACCAGTGTCATCGAACCATTAATGATGGTAGGGGTTGCGGGAATTGTCGGCGTGATCTTGCTGTCGATGTATCTGCCTATGTTTGCCGTGTTTGATGAATTAGGTTAGGGAAAGATTATGTCTGTCAAACAGTTTGCTTATGAAACTCTCCTGACGCAATATAGCGATCGCGATGGCGCGATCGCCTTGTTGCGGCAATATAGACCCTATTTAGAAATGATTCCCAGTTTGCGCCGTCCTCTCGAAAGCGTTCTGGTTTTACCGCTTCCGGTGGCACGCATTCGCACACCGAAAACGGGGGAAAGTTCGGATAATCGCTTTACACCAAATACGGCGACTCAACTGCCCTGCGATCTGGCAGTTTTGATGTGCGATCCAGAGTGGAAGGTGAAAATGGGGCCAGAAATTGTGGTCTTTATTCATCGTCCCCATGAGGATTTTTCCGATCTTTTGATGCGCTGGCGACAGACTCAAATGTATTTGGATAAGGATTATGAATGGCTAATGCCTCATTTTTATGAGGATATTCTTTGTGAAGGGACGGATAAGTTATACCCACTTTTTGTACTTTCTTCTGATAGTCCTAGTCGCATTCTCAAGGGGTTGGCTGGCGCTCACCTTCCCTATGTGGTTCAATCAATACCAACGATGCCTTTTGATGATGAACCGATTGAATCTTTAACGGTTGAAGATGGTTTGGAAATTGAGGAATGGGAATAAATTTGGGATTGAAAAAGGCGATCGCGCTGAAAATTACTGAAAATTAATGACTGAACCAACATCGATCGCGATCGCAACCCGAAAAACTTTCAATTGTCCCCTTATTCTTCCGGCGCGGCTTCAGGAACATTAGGGGTAGAATTTGAGAAAGGATTGGGATTTGATCGCTCAATTTGCGCCCCGCGATCGTAAACCTCAATATCCCATTGTCCCGAACGATTGGTTTCAAAAGCAACAAAACGCCCATTACCGCTAATGGTAGGATTCCGAACCTCTCCTAACAGATTTTGGGTAATAGTTTTGGTTTGGTAAGTTTTGCGATCATAAACAATAATATCTGGCTTCCCCGATCGCTCGGAAACATAGACAATATAGCGACCATCAGCACTAATATCCGGTTGATCGTGCAAAACTCCAGGTTGGTTTAAACCTGGAAGCGGTAGTAATTGACGGCGTGTTAAGTCGTAAACGTAGATTTGGCGATGATTGCGGCGATCTGAAGCAAAAACAACATAACGACCATCATAAGAAAAACGGGGATGATTTTCTGATGAAGTACTATTAAGAGTTGCCCCCAAACCTTGGGTGGGTGGGGTAATAAAATTTTGTCTGGTGCAGGCGATCGCAAACAAACAGACAATTCCTCCCAACCCAAGGCGACTCCAACCGCGAGATTTGCGAGAATTAGCGATCGTGTTCCTGCTCATGAAGTTCGGGCAAATTGCAACAGTTGACTTCATCAATGCACACCTTACCCCATTGCAATGCCCAACGGACTAGGGCGACGCGATTCTTGGTCAATGTTTTCGTTAAAATATTACTGATGTGGTTATCTACCGTTCTCTTACTAATCGCCAATTCCCGAGCGATTTGATGATTGGTTAACCCATTAGAAACACACTCGATAATTTGTACCTCCCGTTCCGATAGCGATATCGGCGAGTTGAACTTGCCCTCAGACATAGAAGCTCTCTCTACCCTTAGTTATTTTTACCTATTCTGTCCCGATTTTAGCGGAAACTCGATCACCCTCACGTCCTTTATTGATAATTATTCATTGATAATTGATAATAATTCATGGATCATTGTTCAGCGTCAATCGATCGCCCGTTCCGAATCAATGAGACAATAAGAGCGAATCTCTATCGAAAAGTAAAGGTTGTATGAGTTATCTGCGTGCGATCTGTTTGGGCGAAATCCTGTTTGATTGTTTGGCGGATCGGGTGGGAACTTCTCGAGAAGAAGTCCAAAATTGGACTCGTTTTCCAGGAGGAGCGCTTGGGAATGTAGCCAGTGGTTTAATGAAATTAGGCACACCTGCCGCATTTATTGGCTGTGTCGGGCAGGATACTGATGGAGAAGAATTGGTTCGTTTGCTACAACGATTAGACGTAGATTGTCGAGGAGTTCAATATCATCCCACGGCACCGACACGGGAAGTGTATGTTTTACGTCAGGAAAATGGCGATCGCCTTTTCGCTGACTTTGGCGATCGCCCTGCGGATGCCTTTGCTGATGCTTATTTAGACAGTTCGCAACTTCCCGTCGAACTCTTTCAAGCTGCCGAATATTTAGTAATTGGTACACTAGAATTGGCTTATCCTCAAACACGAGAGAGTGTATTTCGGGCCTTAGAACTGGCAGACGAATACTATCTCAAAATTGTTTTGGATGTGAATTTGCGACGGATGTTTTGGGTTAATCCTCAAGAATCTTATCGTTTGATTAGTTCTTTATGGCAAGCCGTTGACTTTATCAAATTTTCTGGGGAAGAAGCGCGTTATTTTTTCGGAACCACCGATGCAACGACAATTTTCTATGAGATCGACTCTGCGGAAGGTGTTATCGTCACCAATGGGGGTAGCGGCAATATTTCCTACTGTTTAACCGATAATTCCGGCGCGATCGCACCATTTAATATTCCCGTTAAAGACACAACAGGGGCAGGAGATGCCTTTGTGGCTGGGTTGATTCATCAATTTTGTCAGCGCGGAATTGGTTGCTTGCAAGATGCCGATATGGCTCGAGAAATTGTTACTTATGCCGCCGCCGTAGGTGCGATCGCCACCACCCGCTCGGGTGCCATGAATGCCCAACCCACAGCATCGGAAGTTGATATATTTTTACAATCAGTGAGTTCTCCTTAAATGTTGCCTACAAATACAATTCTGCCACCTCTGTGACCGCCATACGCGATCGCGTCCCCAAGGTAAGGGGAGAAATTTCTCCGCGATTAAAATGATCGGCAGCAGCACAGGCGATCGCGGCGGCATTATCAGTGCAAAGACTTAACGGAGGACAGTAAACTTGTAAGTTATGCTGGGTCGCGGCTTCCTGAAGATGCTTTCTTAAAGCACTATTCGCCGCAACCCCTCCCCCTAAAACGATCGCCTTTAATTCGTAATCTAAAGCGCAAGCAATCGTTTTTTTCACCAGCGATCGCGCCACGGTTTCTTGAAAACTGGCAGCCAAATCCGCGATCGGCAATTCCCCTCCCTGCACCTCTAACTTCTGCACTAATCGCAACATCGCTGTTTTTAAACCGCTAAAACTAAAATCATAGGGATAATACCCTCCTTCTGGCTTAGATACCCGTCCTTCCGGTAAAACAAAGGCATGAGGATTACCCTGTATAGCGATTTTATCGATCGCAGGTCCCCCAGGATAACCCAACCCCAATAACCGCGCCACCTTATCAAAGGCTTCCCCCGCCGCATCATCTCGCGTTGCCCCTAACTGCTCATATTGTCCGCTATCTCGAACCCGAATTAAACTGGTATGACCCCCCGATACCAATAAACATAAAAACGGCGGTTCTAACTCAGGTTCGTTCAAATAGGCTGCGTAAATATGCCCCTCAAGGTGATGAACCCCCAAAAAAGGCAGATTGCGAACCATTGCTAAAGTTTTCCCTGCCGTCACGCCCACCAATAGCGCCCCCAGCAACCCAGGGGCGCAGGTTGCCGCGATCGCCGCGATCGCCGACCAATCCAACCCACTCTCCCGAAAAGCCGCCTCAATACAGAAATTAATCGTTTCAAGGTGTTGACGCGAGGCCACCTCGGGAACTACCCCCCCATACTGTTGATGAATTTTGATCTGAGACGCAACAATATTGCTTAAAATCAGGCGATCGCGCACGATCGCCACGGCGGTTTCATCACAACTGGTTTCGATCGCTAAAATTGTTGCCATTCTTCTTTGTCTCTTCTCTTCCTTTTAATATTTCTTAATAATATGATAAAAACCTTGGTTAACATTACCTCATCAGAGTAATATTGCATCAATGTACAGCGTCAATGTACAGCATCAATGTACAGCATCAATAGCTGGATGCTTTTGTACAAAGATAGATTGTTTTGTAACAAAAGGTAACATTTTTTATGCGAAAGTTATTGGCATTAATTTTGGTGGCCGCATTGTGGTTCAACTTTGCTCCGGCAGCATCGGCAGATAGTAATCTCGTTCCTTGTAGCGAGTCGGCAGCCTACCAGCAACGGGCGAAAACTTTTGTAAATACCACCAGCGATCCCCTTTCCGGTCAAGCTCGGGCAGAACGTTATTCTAAAGCACTTTGCGGTGTTGATGATGGTTTGCCCCGTTTGATTGTTAGCGGTCGTTTGGATCATGCGGGAGATTTTACGATTCCTGGACTCCTGTTCCTTTATATTGCAGGTTGGATTGGCTGGGTTGGTCGTTCTTACCTCATCACCATGCGCGGTGAAAAGGATGCAGAGATGAAAGAAATCATCATTGATGTTCCTGTCGCTATCAAGTTAATGATCGGTGGATTTATTTGGCCTTTGGCAGCAGTTGGCGAGTTTACATCAGGTCAGTTAACCGCTAAGGATTCAGAAATTACTGTTTCACCTCGTTAGCTTTCTGGCTTATTCGGATTCGAGTTTAATTTTTCAGTTGTTTCGTTTATTATTTGGAGAGTCGTCACAATGGCAAAATTCCTTTCTAGCGCCCCGGTCTTACTTGCGGCATTGATGACCTTTACTGCTGGACTTTTGATTGAGTTCAATCGCTTTTTCCCTGATCTGCTGTTTCATCCTATGCCGTAGGAAATTTGCGTAATACAAACATTCATAGATAAACTAAAAAATTGAGTGTTGTCGAAAACTCGCAATTCCCCAAGGATTGCGAGTTTTTTGTGTGAATAAGCAAAAGCTGATTAGTGAATTGGTAATATTAATGAGATTAAAGGTTAGCTTACACTTAAGGCAAAATCTCTCCAGTTTTTTGGAGAATAAAACCTTTAATTTTTGAGTAGGATTCTGGATCATTTTGCTTGGTTAGAATAATAGGTACAGAAGAATCGGGAATCCAAAAGGTGAGTTTACCATTAGTCGTATAACAGAAACTCCCAATCCGGTTGAGATTGATAAAATATTCGCGGCGATCATAAAAGAGGCGTATCCAACAGCCCAATAGAGAATCTTCGACGATCGCCTGAATATAATCTTGTATCTTTTGATAGTCTTCTGGACTACTTTGTTGCATCACGATAATGGGAATCGAACTATCGGGCAACCAAAAGGTAATTCTCCCATTAGGAGAGGAGGCAAAGGCACTAATGCGATCGAGATTGACAATATAATGTTGCCTTTCGTATTTAATCTTGACCCAATATGCCACGAAACTTCATCCCTAAACACTTATCAATTATCAATTATCATACCTTTACCGTTGTTCGTTCCGAGGAATTTGGATATCCCTGGCTGCTGGGGGTTTCGAGTTGCGATCGCAAAGAAGCAGAGATTTCCACATTTTGACCTAGGGCTGCTTTGACAAAGCCGAGAAAGAGGGGATGGGGGCGATTGGGACGAGAACTGAATTCAGGGTGAAATTGTGTCGCGAGAAAGAACTTGCGATCGCTCAATTCGATAGTTTCCACCAAACGTCCATCGGGAGAAGTCCCCCCAATGGTATAGCCCGTTTCTAATAAAAGATTGCGATAAGCATTATTAAACTCGTAGCGATGGCGATGGCGTTCATAAACCACCTCTTTTTGGTAGAGGGAATGAGCAAGGGTATTAGGGGTGAGACGACAAGGATATAAGCCCAAGCGCATTGTACCGCCTAGGTCCACGACATCTTCTTGTTCGGGGAGAAGATTAATAACAGGATTGACAGTTTCGCCATCGAATTCCGCACTATTGGCATTGTCTAACTTGGCAATATTGATGGCCCAATCGATAATGGAACATTGCATTCCCAAACAAAGACCCAAAAAGGGAATATCGCTTTCGCGGGCATATTGAATCGCCGTCACTTTACCATCAACCCCGCGAACGCCGAACCCTCCTGGAACGACAATGCCGCTAACATCACTTAAATATTTTGCCGCGCTTTGGGCTTCAATATCTTCTGCACTGACCCAACGAATATTGACTTCACTGTTGAGGGCGATCGCAGCGTGGCCGAGGGCTTCGACCACAGATAAGTAAGCATCGCTGAGTTTGACGTATTTCCCCACCAAGGCAATTTCCAGACTATTTTGAGGCGCTCTCATGCGTTCGACCAGGGTTTGCCATTGGGTCAGATCCGGGAGGCGCTGCTCGAGTTTGAGGTGTTCTAGTGTTTGTTTGGCGAGTCCTTCCCGCTCTAACATTAAGGGAACCTCATAAATGCTGCTGGCATCTTGAGAGGTAATCACGCATTCTACGGGAACGTCACAGAATTCCGAGAGTTTTTCTTTAATACCAACTTCAATGGGGCGATCGCTACGACAGACTAAAATATTGGGTTGAATGCCCAGCGATCGCAGTTCTTTGACGGAATGTTGAGTGGGTTTAGTTTTCATTTCTCCCGCCGATGCGATCCAAGGCATGAGGGTGACATGAATAAAAAGAACGTTATCTCGTCCCACATCTTTACGGAAGCGTCGAATTGCTTCTAAAAAGGGCTGAGATTCAATATCGCCAACCGTACCACCGATTTCTGTAATCACGACATCAGAATGGGTATTGGTAGCAACGCGCTTAATTCGCTCTTTAATTTCGTTGGTAATATGGGGAATGACTTGAACTGTCCCCCCTTGATAGTCTCCTCGACGCTCCTTATTGAGAACAGCTTGGAAAATACCCCCTTGGGTGACGCTATTGAGGCGAGACATGGAGGTATCGGTAAAGCGTTCGTAGTGTCCCAAGTCTAAATCTGTTTCTGCCCCATCTTCGGTGACGAAAACTTCCCCATGTTGATAGGGACTCATGGTACCGGGGTCAACGTTAATATAAGGGTCGAGTTTCAGAATAGAAACCGAGTAATCGCGAGATTTAAGCAATCGCCCCAAACTGGCAGCTACAATGCCTTTTCCGATGCTGGAGACGACTCCTCCGGTTACAAATACAAATTTAGCCATTATTCAGTTATCCCGACTGTCATAACCCAGTATTGCGTTCTCGATACATTTTGACATAATCCTATCATTAATCGAGTATCGTACCACCGGATAGGGAAATAATGGTATTGATAAAAGCCTTTAACTCCGGACACTTTTGAATCGCGATATTAAGATCTTTTTTTTCTAAAATCTTTTTTCCATGAATTGTTTTACTATAGCTTTTTTTGCATTTACCTCGCTCAAAAATATCTTTTATTCTCTTAGAAGGAGGATTATTGTAGTTAACTGTTTCCGGAAAAGGACTGGGACAGGAAAGATTATGGTCCGCTAATTCTTTAATTGTTTCCCAATAGGGTTAAAGCAATAACAGCTTGATAAGCATTTTTGCCACTCAATAAATTCTCAACTACTCGTTTTAGTTTATCGTTTGTAGGAATGCGACCATTTTGAGGGATAAATTTAAGTGTTGGCATTTTTTGATCTAGAATTGGTTTAAGAAAAGAGTGTAGTTTCTCTTTAAAAGCCATCTCTGTCTCTCCTTCTACTAAAATTGCAATTTTCATGGACGACCTCCGAGAATATTCATTGCCCATAATTGATCTAAAGTATAATCTTCTAACCACTTTTCAAGATCGAGAGTATCCGCCCAAGTCATTGTCGTTGCCCCTTCTTCAAGATCGCAAATTAATATCTCATGGGGTTCGAGAAATCGCACTAATCGATCCGAATGAGTGGCAACAATTAATTGTGTGTGTTTTGCGGCTTCTCTCAGAGAATATACTAAATATCGTAACAGTTCGGGATGCAAACTGACTTCTGGCTCATCAATCAATGTAATTTGACTTAAATTATCACTTTGCAAGAGAGTTGTTAACCAAAGAAATCTTAGCGTTCCTTCCGAAAGTTCGTGCATATAAATGGGGTCGCTAAATTTTTTATCTTTCCATGTTATTGATAAAGTTCCTGCCGCAACTGGAGGAAAATTTAATTTTTCAAAATCAGAGAAAGCCGTAGAAAGAATACTTTCAATCGTTTCAAAATCATCTTGATTGGTTTCTCTCAAATTGTAAAGACAAGAGGCTAAATTTTCACCATTTGCCCCCGGTAATTTGGATGGACGCATTGCTTGAGGCAATCTAATCGGACTTTGAGGAGAAACATCTAATGCCCCATAATAACTCGAAGATCCCAAACTTTTTCTCAAATTTTCAGGCTCCTGATACATTTTGGGAACTTGAGCAAGGGAGGTTTCTAGATAATTGTGTTCCCAATTAGGAGTTACAAGTTTTCTATCTTCTTGACTAAAATACTGAATTCGCGATCGATAAGAATCTATATATTTAAACGGTTCGTTTTGTGAAAGATCGCTATGCTGAGTTAAGGTTTCTTGTTTGATTTCGTAAGCGAAACCTTTTGGAGATAGAACTAAATTATATTGCAAAGGTTCATAATCCGGAACGGTCATCGAAACACCTATTTCCAATTCCCGCGATCGCCCTCTCGTTAAAATTTCATTCAAACCACCTTGAATTTGTAATGTATCTAATAATTGACCATTGGCCGAAGCTGACAAGAGCGAAAATACATCTAAAAAAGAGGTTTTCCCCGAACCATTAGCTCCGATCGCGACGACTAAATCTCTCATTTCTAAATCTATATCTTGGAGTCGGCGAAAACCTTTAATAGAAATGTGTTCGAGTTTATTCGTGTTTGGCATATAGCTAAATATCGATCTTTGGATAAAAATTTATCTTGTGAAAGGTGCTTGCACTTCTACGAGTTTCCCATGGCCCTATTCTACATCAGCTTGAGGGAGGTGTTTGTAGCGATCGTCCAAATCAAGGCAAAATGGGAGCAGGTCAGTTTTGTAAGAACAGTGGAAAAACTTTCGGTTTTGGGGTTAGATGTGGGTAAAAAGCGAATTGGTGTAGCTGGTTGCGATGGTTTAGGACTGATCGCCACAGGTTTAACTACGGTAATTCGCAGTTCTTTCGTGAAAGATGTGGAACAGTTTAAAATTTTGGTGGAAGAGCGTCAAGTGCAATTATTGGTGGTGGGGATGCCCTATTCTCTTAATGGTGCGATCGGGTTTCAGGGGCGGCAGGTAGAAAAGTATGCGAAACGCATTGGAGAGGCTTTGTGTCTTCCTGTGGAATATATGGATGAACGTTTGACTTCCGTAGAAGCGGAGGAACAAATGAGAGTGCAACATATTTCAATATCTCGCAATAAGGCCACAATCGATCGCAAGGCAGCCGCTATCATTCTACAACAATGGTTGGATTGGCGACGGGAAATGATGGCTCGTAATCCTTCAACTCAAGCCTAGTCAAGGTTAAGTTGTTGCGAATTCGGATGACATTCATCACCAAATTTTGTAATCGCGATCAGAGTTTTTGAAGACTGCGATCGCAGTGTCTTCGTGCTTAAATCACATAAACAACCAATAGAGATCGCTGCTTTTGTGTAATTTCTCTCATCTCCGGAACTGATGAGGCTTACATTAGGGTAGCCGTAGATATCACGCCCACTTGGAAAAAATTAAGGGATAGTCGAAAAAGGGAATTCAAGAGGTCGAAATATGGATAATACACAAGTGCAACTACTTCCTGGGGCGATCTCGGAAATGCTTGCTTCTGCTGCGGATACTGGGGTTCTAACTTTGGGCGATCGCTATGGGTTAATGGCTGCTGTTTTAGATGAAACCCTTGAGGAACAAGAGAGAAGGGCGATCAATCGCCTATTGAGGGCAGTTATTCGAGGACGATTGCAAGTAATCTGAATTTCACAGTCAGATGAGAGATTGTAAATGCTGAATTAACTGGGGGGCTTGTCGTACTCCTTCAATGCGATCGACAGGTTCGCCATTTTTGAAGAGTACGAGGGTGGGTAAGGCTTCTATTCGGTATTTGGAGGCAAGATGAGGGTATTTATCGCTATCGATTTTAACTACTTGCACGCGATCGCCGATCTGTTGGCTGACTTCTTCGAGAATGGGAACCATAAGTTGACAAGGACCGCACCAAGTGGCATAAAAATCAACTAAGACGGGCTTAGAGGTTTGGGCAAGTAATTCTTGAAAGCTGGAGAATTGTTTTTTAACAGCCATTTATTGTTGAAGGGGGAAAGAGACAGAATGAGTAATAAGTTGATTTTAGGGCAAAAATCCGAGATTGTAGATTAGGCAAACCTTAAGAGAAGAGGGTCAGGTTATTTATGGAAGTCTTGCCAGAAAATTTACAAAACTTGAAAGGGAAAGTTGCGATCGTAACCGGGGCATCTAGAGGCATTGGTCGGTCTATTGCCCTGTCTCTGGCTTCGGAAGGGGCAAAAGTAGCGGTGAATTATGCGCGATCGCGGGACTCCGCCGATGAAGTAGTCGCAGAAATTACCGCCCTTGGTGGAGAGGCGATCGCCCTACAAGGAGATGTTTCCCAACCCGATCAAGTTGAGAATCTCATCAATGAAACCAAAGGTAAATTCGGGCGCATTGATGTCTTAGTGAATAATGCCGGAATTACCCGCGATACCCTGCTGCTGCGGATGAAACTGGAAGATTGGCAAGCAGTTATCGACCTGAATTTAACGGGAGTTTTCCTTTGTACTAAAGCAGTGAGTAAATTAATGTTAAAGCAACGTAGCGGCCGTATTATTAATATTGCTTCCGTTGCCGGGCAAATGGGCAACCCAGGTCAAGCCAATTATAGTGCGGCTAAAGCTGGGGTAATTGGCTTTACGAAAACCATTGCCAAAGAAATGGCCAGTCGCGGTATTACGGTCAATGCCGTCGCCCCTGGATTTATTGAAACCGATATGACCCACGACCTCAAAGCTGACGAAATCCTCAAATACATTCCCCTCGGTCGTTACGGACAACCAGAAGAAATTGCGGGAATGGTAAGATTTCTGGCTGCCGATCCTGCTGCTGCTTATATTACCGGGCAGGTTTTTAATGTCGATGGCGGCATGGTAATGGCTTAGGAGTCAGCATTAGCTTGCCGCGATCGCCTTGACTGCTTCGAGAGATAAATTTAGGGTAGAGTCTTTTCTTGCATCTGGCGATCGCGCATCTATATATCACCCAAGCAAAAAGGAAAAAATTGATGCTAAGGTTTTGAGAGACACAATACCGATCGCGGTTTTGAGTTTTTGAATGTTGAATTTTAATCATGTCTCAAAAAAATGAAACTTTACCCCTGATTTTGGCGCTGTTCATTACGGCGGGAATTTTAGGCGGGGGATATTGGTGGTTTACTCGCAAACAATCTGGGGATCTGGCTCAAAATGGTTCTGTCTCCACTCCCCCAGCTTCTAGTTCAAATGACCCGAATACCTCCCCTCCTGCTGTCACGACTCCTCCAGCATCGGGAACAACTTTTCCTCTCCTTCCTTCTGTCCCTGCCGGAACTGTTGTGAACATTGATGGTTCTACCAGTATGGTGCAAATTAACACTGCACTAAAGGCGAAATTTGAGGCACGATATCCCGATACGGCGATCGTCTGGCAATCTCAAGGGACAGAGAAAGGCATTGCAGCAGTGTTAGCGGGGAGTGCAGAGATAGCAGCAATTTCTCGTCCTTTAACCCCTCAAGAAGAGGCACAAGGATTAGTTGCTATTCCCATCGCCCAAGATGCGATCGCCCTGGTTGTTAGCAAGAATAACCCTTTTCAACGCGGTTTAACTCAAGCGCAAGTTATGGGTATTTTTACTGGGCAAATTACCGACTGGTCCCAAGTGGGCGGTAAAAACAGCCAAATTCGCGTTCTCAATCGACCGCAAGTCAGTGGCACCCATCAAGTATTTCAAAGTCTTGTTTTAAATGGAAACAATTTCGGTACGAGTCCTAATATTCAAACAATGCCCAGAGATGAAACAACAGGAATGATGCAAGAATTGAGACTGGATGGGATTGGTTACGCTACATTTAATCAAGTTGTCGATCAGCAAACTGTGCGGGTGGTTGCTGTTGATGGTTTAACGCCAGAATCAGCGAATTATCCCTACAAACGAGAGCTTTTCTATGTTTATAAAAATCCTCCTACCGGTAGTGTTGCAGCTTTCTTGGGATATATTACATCCGATGAAGGTAAAGGGGCGATCGCAGGTCAATAATGCGAGCTTGACAGTACAAAAAACTAAATTATAGTGAGGCAGAAAGGCGATTGTAGCCCAGGCGCAACTCGATCGCCGTCCTCAAGAATATTGGGCATTTCGGAAGAGAATATGGCAGTATAGTAAGTTAAGCGTTCAGAATGAGCAATAAATTTTTATGTCAGTCTTGGCAGCAATCGGGGTTCTCGCCCTTTTAATCGTCGTACACGAACTCGGACATTTTGCCGCCGCAAGGTTGCAAAATATTCACGTTAATCGCTTTTCTATTGGTTTTGGTCCTGTATTGTTGAAATACCAAGGACCCCAGACGGAATACGCTATTCGTGTTTTCCCTCTCGGAGGATTTGTCGGATTTCCTGACGACGATCCCGATAGCGATATTCCTCCCGACGATCCCGATCTACTTCGCAATCGTCCCATTTTAGATCGGACGATCGTTATTAGTGCGGGGGTAATTGCGAATCTAATTTTTGCTTATTTTCTCCTCACGGCTCAACTTGCTACGATAGGATTATCTGATTTTAATTATCAGCCTGGTGTGGCGATCGCGGAAGTTGTCACGGAACCCGTTACTGCTGCTCAAAAAGCGGGCATTGAAGCAGGAGATATTGTTTTAAGTATTAACTCCCAAAAACTCGCAGCATCGGAGAAATCCTTACCCGAGTTTATGGAAAAAATTCAACAGTCTCCCGATCGCCCGATCACTTTAGAAATTAAGCGGGGGGAAGAAATATTATCTCTGCAAGTTACCCCAGAATTAGGAGCAGACGGCCAAGGTAAAATTGGTGTTATTCTTTCTCCCAATGGCGAATTATCCCACGATCGCCAAAATCCTATCACTGCTTTAAGTATGGGTGCGAATGAATTCCAACGCCTTAGCGTCCTAACTTTTCAAGGATTTTCCCATCTTATTCTCAACTTTAGCGAAACAGCAAATCAAGTTGCGGGACCTGTCAAAATTGTTGAAATTGGAGCAAGTCTGGCTCGTTCTGATGCTGGCAGTTTATTCCAATTTGGTGCTTTAATTAGCATTAATTTAGCGATTATTAATATTTTGCCTTTACCTGCATTAGATGGCGGTCAATTGGCATTTCTGTTAATTGAAGGACTGCGAGGTAAACCTCTCCCCGATCGCATTCAGGACAATATTATGCAAACGGGATTTGTTTTACTGCTCGGGTTAGGTGTATTCCTTATTGTTCGCGATACTGCTAATCTTGAAGTGATTCAAAAACTTTTCCAACAGTGAGTTTAAATCGTAAGTGGGCGAGTAATCAACAAAGGGCGCTAGAAATTCTGGTTCGTCTTAAGCGCCTTTACCCCGATGCGAAGTGCAGTCTCGACTATGAAACGACTGTTCAACTTCTCGTTGCAACCATGCTTTCCGCACAATGCACCGATGAACGAGTAAATAAGGTGACACCCGCATTATTTGCCCGTTTTCCCGATGCAAAAGCACTGGCGCAAGGCGATCGCGAAGAACTAGAAAATCTCATCCATTCCACAGGATTCTATCGCAATAAAGCCAAAAATATTCAAGGTGCTTGTCAAAAAATTATCACTGAATTTAATGGCGAAGTTCCTCCTTATATGGATAAATTGCTGCAACTTCCAGGAGTGGCGAGAAAAACAGCAAATGTAGTTCTCGCCCACGGATTTGGGAAGAATATTGGGGTAACGGTAGACACTCATGTTAAACGATTAAGCAACCGCTTGGGATTGACAGAATATAGCGATCCCCTCAAAATCGAACGAGATTTAATGCGACTTCTCCCTCAAGAAGATTGGGAAAATTGGTCAATTCGTCTCATTTATCATGGTCGTGCTGTTTGCAAGGCACGCAAACCAGACTGTCAGAATTGTACTTTAAGAGATGTTTGCCCTTATCTTTAATTAAAAATCTAAATTAAAAATCTAAATTAAAAATCTAAATTAAAAATCTAAATTAAAAATCTAAATTGAAAATCTAAATTAAAAATCTAAATTGAAAATCTAAATTAAAAATCTAAATTAAAAATCTAAATTAAAAATCTAAATTGAAAATCTAAATTGAAAATCTAAATTAAAAATCTAAATTGAAAATCTAAATTGAAAATCTAAATTAAAAATCTAAATTAAAAATCTAAATTAAAAATCTAAATTAAAAATCTAAATTAAAAATCTAAATTAAAAATCTAAATTAAAAATC
>NZ_JACSWA010000583.1 GCF_016888125.1 Spirulina sp. CCY15215 | reverse complement strand
AACTATCAACTATCAACTATCAACTATCAACTATCAACTATCAACTATCAACTATCAACTATCAACTATCAACTATCAACTATCAACTATCAACTACCAATCACCATTCTCCGGTTTTGCGAACTTCAATCACAGTTTCAGGAAGAACACCAACCAAACGGGCGATCGCGTCATCGGGAATTTCAGTAACGGTCTCGGGATCGAACCAATTTTCAAATTGATTGAGGATGAGTTTGACACGATTATGAGGATCTGTATTCGTTGTTGTATTATTAAAAAGTTTGATCCACTGTCGTCGCATTAAAATAGCCCGTTGGCGCTCGCGCTCGTCTTCAGGAGAAGCAAGCAACCAATTACCAACAGGGATTAAGTGAGTCACGTCGGGATCGATAATCCCACCAACCAGAGCGCCGGGACCTGCAAACTCAGCATAATGCTGCTTGTAAATAATCAGGCCATTCCGGCGACGACTACTGACAATCAAAAAATTTCGTTTTTTAAGCTCGCTAAGAATGTCATCAAGACCGCTCTCACGATCGGGAGAAGTATTGAAGGAATAGGAAACCATAAAAATAGATCGAACAAAAATTGTTTTTCTGTCTTAATCTCTCTTGCTTTTTAAACAAGCTATCTTAAACCAGATAATTTTAAACCAGATAATTTTAAACCAGATGATTTTAAACCAAAGTTTTGCGTAATAATAAACGATTGGGTCGAGGCACAATCCAATGATTGGGATAGCTTTCAATGCGATCGATATTATAACCGAGATTGAGATAGAGTTGTTTTGCTCCTTCGTTATCGTCTAAAACATGGAGATAAATATCCTGATAACCCCATTTAAGGGCAAGAGGTTCGCAACTTAACAATAATCTTCGCGCAATACCTTGTCGTCGATAGCTTTGGCTCACAGCCAAATTAGAGAGATAAAGATAATCACTAAATTCTCCGACTTTTCCGCCAGACTCCTTCGCTTTTGTTGTCTGGTAATTCGATCGCACCGTCATTTCAACAACCCCGGCTGTATCCTGTTTTTGTGCCGAGGGTATATCAATCATCGCGATCGCCGTTAGACAACTATAATGGGGTGCAGCCGACTTTAATCGAGTGCGTAAATCTTCAGAGATGCCCAAGCGTAAAAGAGGGTGAATCCAAAACATTAATCCTCGATGAGAGTAAAAACTATCCACTAAAATTTCGGACAAATCTCTTATATCCCCAAGGTTCGCCATCCGAATTTCCAAAGAAATGACGATATTGGGAGATTGAGAAAGAGGCGCACTTTTCTGCTTTCGTACTGAGGGAGAAGAGTCTGATAGGGAAACCAAAACGATCTCGATGACACATACAAAGAAAAATCTGGAGAGAGAGAAACGAAACCTCGAATCAAAGGTTAATTTCTGGCTCAATCCCAATTTTACCTGCAAATCCGCCAAAAAACAGAATGGGAACTTTGATGCTGAATTGGCAACAATCTCTGGGAAAAATAGTATTGTTAAGAAAGTCATGCGCGTTAACTGTGCGGCAAAATAACCCTCGCACAGAAATCAGGGTGTGGGTGCGACCCATCATTAGACCGTTCGCAATATCTTTAGTGGAGGAATTCGATAGTAATACTTGAAAATTGGTCAAAAAATTTGGTTAAAGAAAATCGGCGATTCTCCAATCATTTCTTGGACGCGATCGCTAAAGTCCATGCAATACGCCCCATAATGGGCAACGCTAGGAGAGCGGTGAATGAAATCCCAAGCAAGACTTAAAAAACCGAAAATTCTGGTCGTTGATGACGAGCCAGACAATTTGGATCTGCTCTACCGGACCTTTCATCGCGATTATAGAGTTCTCAAAGCAGAAAGCGGTCCAAAGGGTTTGGAGGTTTTGGCGCAAACTCCTGATATTGCTGTCATTATTTCCGATCAGCGAATGCCGATCATGAGTGGAACGGAATTTCTCAGCCTTGCTGCGGTTCAATATCCCGATATTATTCGCATTATCCTCACGGGTTATACCGATGTTGAAGATTTAGTCGAAGCCATTAATAGTGGCAAAGTCTTTAAATACGTGACCAAACCTTGGGAAGCGGAGCTTCTCAAAGATATTGTGCGCCAAGCCCTCGATACCCATAATGTTCTCAAAATTCGCACTGACGAACTCAGTCGTTCTCTCAAACGCGAAACCCTGCTCAATACGGTTACAAATACGATTCGCAATGCTCAATACGGTCGCATGGGGGAATCTCCCCTCAAAGATGTTTTGCAAACCATCGTCGATACTGTCGGTCATATGTTGGGTGTAGACCTGTGTATTTTGCGAACTTTTGATGAGGATGATGCGATCGAGGGTTCTTTTGCCTATGAAAAGAAATCTAATCCCACAGACAGCGAAATTCTTTCAGGGATTGATAATGCAGCCCTCGATCTGACGATCTGGGAAACACAAGAAGTGCAAATTATCAATGACACTGAAACTTGTGAGTTTCTGCAAGGAGATAGCCCAGAAATTCTTCAGCGTTTTAAAGCCTTTCAAATGGCTGATATTCGTTCGACATTAATTATTCCGCTTATTAGTCAGGGAAGTTTAACGGCGGTCATGGCTCTCCATCGCTGTCGGGAATTGCATTTTTGGGAAGATGATGAAATTCAATTGGCGGTAATGGTTGCCGATCAAGCTGCTTTAGCCATTTCTCAAGCTCGTTCTTACGAGCGGGTTCAGTCTTTGGCCAAGCGAGAGGCATTGGTAAATACGATCGCCTCGGGTATTCGTTCTTCCCTGGATCCTCAAGAAATTTTCATGGCTGTCACTCAACAATTGGGAAGCACCCTGGAGGTGGATGGCTGTGCGCTGTCCCTCTGGACGGAAGAGGATGAATTTGTCAAATGCGTGGGTTTATACGATCGCGCTTCGGCCTGGGTTGAAACGGAAGCAGATCCAGCGTTATCAGTCATGGGACAAGAGGCCAAAGGCAACGGGAAACGGGCAATAGAGAGCGATCGTTCACAACTCTCTCGTTCTGTTTTACCTCAGTCTGTGGTTCTGATTTCGGGGAATCCCGTTTTGCAAGAGTTGTTAAAAACGCGAGAACCCGTGGTGGTGATGGATATGGAGGACGAGAACGTTGAGGAGATTAAAGGGGTCGATTTGCCCTTGCGATCGCCCGCTCGTGCTTTATTAGTGGTGCCTTTACTGGTGGATGAGCAGATTATCGGCAGCATTACCCTCCGACAAAGCAGCAAACCCCGTCGCTGGTCCCATGCTGATATCGAACTGGCTCAAGCGGTGGCTTCTCAAGCGGCGATCGCGGTACAACAGTCCAGGCTTTTCCAGCAAACCCGCCAGCAAGCGGAACGCCTGATGGAGTCGGATCGGCAAAAAACTGAGTTTTTCCAAAATATTTCCCACGAATTTCGCACCCCGTTAACCTTGATGATCGGTCCCTTGGAATCGGCGATCGATCGCCATGAAGATTTACCTTTCGATCGCGCTCAAATTGCCCTGCGAAACTCCCGCCGACTCCTGCGCTTGGTCAATCAACTCCTCGATCTACAGCGTTTGGATGCGGGACGAATGCAGCCCAGTTTTCGCCCCTGCAATTTGGCGGAATTTTCCGAGCAAATTGTCGATACTTTTCGCCCCTATTGTCAGCGCAAGGGCTTGAATTTGGAAACCCAACTCGAGGCAACTAAGACGATTTATCTTGATGGGGACAAATTTGATAAAGTCCTCTACAATCTTCTCTCTAATGCGATGAAATTTACCGACGTGGGAGGAAAAATCACGATAACTCTCAAGTCCTTAGAGGGGCGCGTTTGCTTACAAGTACGGGATACGGGTATTGGCATTTCTCCTTCTCAAATTGCTTATTTATTCGAGCGCTTCCGACAGGCAGAGGGATCGGTGAATCGTTCTTATGAAGGAACGGGTTTGGGTTTAGCGCTGGTTAAGGAAATTGTCGAATTACATGGGGGAGAGGTTTCGGTGAGTTCGGTGAAGCTGGGAGAAGAACGAGAAGGAGAAATAGCGGGGACGACTTTTACAGTTTTACTTTATGAAGGGACGAGTCATTTAACTTCCGATTTGGTTATCGATCTGCCTTTGGAAATGCAGGCGGCGCGATCGGCGGTGGAGTTGGCGGATTTGGAGGCGGAGTTGCTCGAGGCAGAAGAAACGCGAGAAATTGAAGCGATCGCCCCTCTCAATATCCCTGAATATACTAATAATCCTAATTTAGATTTTCAACCCAGCGATCGCCTGGTTTTAGTGGTAGATGACAACCCAGATTTACGCAGCTACGTTTCCTCGGTTTTGCGATCGGCAGGTTATCGTGTTTGTACGGCACGCAATGGCGCGGAAGGCTATCGCATGACGGAAGAAAAGCGCCCTCAGTTGATTGTCAGTGATGTCATGATGCCCAAGGTCTCGGGGTTGGATTTGGTGAAGATGGTACGAAATAATGAGGAATTACGAGGTACGCCGATTATTCTCCTCACCGCCAAAGCCGATGAAGGCAGTCGCCTCCAAGGAACGGAACAAGGCGCAGATGCCTATTTAGCGAAACCCTTTAACGATCGCGAATTACTCGCCAGCACCCGCAATTTACTCTCATTAAAGGCCAATGAGGAGCGAGTTAAGAACTTAAACACTTATCTGACAGAAGCCGTCTTACAGCGCTTTTTACCCCCGGAAATGGTTCAGAAAGCGGCACGAGGGGAAATGACGTTAGGATTGGAGCCAGAACCGCGTTTGGTGACGATTTTATTTAGCGATATCGTCGGTTTTACACAGTTGTCAAATCAATTACAATCCCAGGGAATTGCGCGAGTTTTAAATGAATATCTTCAAGTGATGACAGAGGTAGTTTTTGAGTATGGCGGCACGGTGGATAAGTTTATGGGGGATGCGATTATTGCGCTTTTTGGAGCCCCCCAAGACTTTTCCCCGGAAGAACAGGTGCGGCGATCGATCGAGACTGCTAAGAAGATGTATCGGGTCTTAGATGACTTAAACGATCGCTGGAGGAAACAGGGTATTATTGGGGTTAATAATGTCCCCCCGGTGCAGTTTCGCTGCGGTATTCATCAAGGTAAAGCTGTGGTGGGAATGTTTGGCAGCCAACACCGTTCCGACTATACTGCGATCGGGCCTTCGGTAAATATTGCCTCTCGCCTTCAAGAAGCCGCAACACCGAGTAAAATTTTAGTATCGGCAACCGTTGCCGATTATTTATCACCAGAAGAAAAGGAGAAATTTAAGTTTCTCAAATTAAAAGGAATTGAACATGATGTGTTAACTTATTTTATCAATACTTAGTACTTTGTTAATTTATTATTTTGGATTATGAGATTTATTAGCCCTAAAACCGACTTTGCTTTTAAAAAAATCTTTGGCTCAGATGGAAATAAAGATATTCTCATCTCTTTTCTGAATTCTATGATTTATGGCGATCGTAATATCATCCAAGATTTAGAAATTATCGATCCCTATAATGCGGGAAATACTGTCGATCTCAAGGATAGTTATCTAGATGTCAAAGCAATACTAGCCGATGGCATTACCGTGATTATTGAAATGCAGGTTTGGAATGTGGAGGCTTTTGAAAAACGGGTAGTTTATAATTTGTGTAAAACTTATACCAATCAACTCAAGTCTGGTCAAGGCTATTCTTTTCTCAATCCTGTAATTGCCTTAACCATTACCGATTTTAAACTTTTTGCAGATACTCAGAAAGTCATTACTCGTTTTCATTTTAAAGAGGAAACTGAAAAAATTTCTTATCAGGAAAAAGAATTAAAACTGGTTTTTGTTGAACTACCAAAATTCAAGAAAAAGCTAGATGAATTAGAAACAATTGCCGATAAATGGATTTACTTTATCAAGGAAGCACCTAATTTGGAAATCGTTCCCGACAATATGAAAAAAATCCCCCAGATTGATAAAGCCTTAAATATTGCCAACCAAGCTAGTTTGACAGTAGAAGAACTAGACAAATTAGACAAACAGGAAATGTTCTTGCGAGATCGACAAGGAGAAATGATTTTTGCGAAAAGAGAAGGTCGAGAAGAAGGTCGAGAAGAAGGTCGAGAAGAGGGTTTAGAAGAAGGAAGGCTAGAAGGAAGGCTAGAAGGAAGGCTAGAAGGAAGGCTAGAAGGAAGGCTAGAAGGAGAAAGGAGTTTATTGTTACGGCAACTTCAGCGACGTTTTGGAGAATTAAATCTAGAAACTCTAAATTTAATTGAAAGTTTGAATTCTGAACAATTAGAATCTCTGGGGGATACAATCTGGGAATTTACCACTTCTGAAGATTTACTTAATTGGCTTCAAACACATTAATACTTTTTATTCTTGGATGAACTATTTCGTTAAACCTCGATTAAAGATTGAGTTTTAAATGTATCGATCTGCGATCGCGTAGCCTGAGAATCTCATTTTCGGGTGAATCTCGTCAATCCTATACCAAATTGGCAGTCCAGAATAAAATCAAGATTGTTATAGAAGTGACTTGCTACACATTTTTTTCTCCCCCTTCTTGTTAGTGTTGAATGCTGTTTGCTATCTCTGAGAGGAAAATTGGCATGAATCAAAGACCGTTTTTATCCCTATCGCGACGACAAGTCGTGCGAGGTTTACTAGCCTCCACAGCATTTGGTGTCGCTCGGTTAGCTGCTGGGTGTAGCTCATCAGGAGATACCGCAGATGATGCTGCAAAAGATGCTGCATCTACAGGAGGTGATGACCTCGTTGTTGGCTTTATCTACGTCGGACCCAAGGATGATTACGGTTATAACCAGAGTCATGCGATCGGTGCGGCAGCAATGGCGAAAATTCCAGGCATTAAAATAGTCGAGGAAGCGAATGTTCCCGAAACCAACGCCGTGCAGGAAACCATGCGGAGTATGATTGAACTCGATGGTGCAAAAATTCTCTTTCCCACCTCCTTTGGCTACTTCGATCCCCACATTTTGCAACTAGCGGAGGAGTTTCCCGAAGTGCAGTTTTTCCACTGTGGTAGCGTCTATGATGAAAAGGTTCACCCCTCCAACGTGGGCAGTTATTTTGGCTACATTGACGAAGCGCAATATATTGCGGGGATTGTCGCCGGTGAAACCACCAAAACTGATAAGCTAGGCTTTATTGCTGCGAAACCGATTCCTCAAGTTCTTCGCAATATTAACAGTTTTACCCTAGGCGCTCGCTCAGTTAACCCGAAAGCGACCGTGCAGGTTATTTTTACAGGTGATTGGTCCCTCCCGGTGAAAGAATCCGAAGCGACAAATAGTATGGCAGATCAAAGCATTGATGTTGTCACCTGTCATGTAGATAGTCCCAAAGTGATTATGGAAACCGCAGAGAAACGCGGTATTTACTGTTCCGGTTATCACACCGATCAAGCACCCTTAGCCCCCAAAGGTTATCTCACGGGAGCCGAGTGGGATTGGTCGAGCGTTTATACTCAATATGCTAAAGACCTTCTCGGGGGCAAAACCTTGATGGATGGGGGTATTCCTCATTTACTGCGAGGAGGATTCTCCGATCGCTTCTGTACCCTCTCGGCCTATGGTCCTGCGGTCAGCGAGAAAGTTCAGGCCGATGCCAACGCAGTCAAAGAGAAGCTCATAGCGAATGAGATGGCGATCTATCAAGGGGAAATCAAAGACAACACGGGGAAAGTGCAAATTCCCTCCGATAAGAAATACGACCAAAAGGCGATCGAATTAGAGCAAATGGACTGGCTGGTGGATGGCGTAGATGGCAAGGTTGCGGGGTAAGTCATGATGCAAATGCAATCCTGGCGCAAGACGCTAGAATTTATCTGTATTCCCCTTGGGGCAATTCTTGCAGCCTTGTTCGCCTTTGGTATCTTTTGTGCTTTTGCTGGGGGCAATCCTTTTGGGGTTTATTATTCGATTTATCGGGCAGCTTTTGGCAGTTGGAGCGCCTTTCAAAATACCCTGATTCGCGCTTCTCCCCTGATGTTGAGCGCCCTTTGTACAATTCTGCCCGCACGACTGGGACTGGTGATTATTGGCAACGAAGGGGCGATCGTCTTGGGGGGTCTCGGAGCCGTTGCAGTGGGATTAGCCATTCAAGGGGGTGCGCCCATTATCGTACAACTGGGCATGGCTTTGGGAGGAATGGCCGTCGGCGGTCTTTGGATCGCGCTGGTGGGCATTTTGCGCCATTACCGAGCGGTGAATGAGACGATTAGTAGTTTGTTAATGAATTACATTGCGATCGCCTTACTCAATCAATTGGTAGAAGGTCCCATGCGCGATCCCAGTTCCCTCAATAAGCCCTCTTCCTACCCGATCGCCGATGTAAATATGCTGGGAAATCTACCAGGGATGCGCGTTCATTACGGCTTGCTCTTCGGGATCATTGCCTGCATACTGGCCTATATTTTAATCCAGCGTACAACTTTTGGCTTTGCTGCAAGGATGGCTGGGGGTAACTTACGTGCCGCGAAAATTGCCGGACTTCCCGTGGGAAAACTCACTATTGCCATTTGTTTTCTGGGCGGTGCTTGTGCGGGACTTGCAGGGATGGTAGAAGTGGCAGCAGTTCACGGTCGCGCCAATATATCTCTCAACTCTAATTATGGCTATGGTGGGGTTCTCGTTGCCTTTGTAGCCCGTCAAAATCCCCTCGCTGCCATTCTCGTCTCGATTATGTTAGGGGGGATTCTGGCCAGTGCTGGGATTTTACAGAGGAGTCATGGCTTACCCGATGCCACGGCCTTAGTCTTTCAGGGATTGGTTTTTCTGTCGATTCTCTATAGTGACTCTCTCTATGGTCGCTTTGATTTTTTCAAAGAGCGGGCGATCGCAACTTCGGAAGTTTAGCAGGAAATTAAATGATGAGGAGTATCGAATCATGGCTGAAGCCCTAGGCTGGTTGGGAGTTCCCCTCGGCATTATCGCCGGAACCTTGCGAGGTAGCGCCCCCTTTCTCTTTGTGAGTTTGGGGGAATGTTTAACAGAAAAAAGTGGCAAAATTAACCTCGGCCTCGAAGGAACGTTACTTATGGGAGCCATGAGCGCTTATGGGATTTCCTATTTAACAGGCTCGCCTTGGCTCGGGGTTTTATCGGCTGGGGTTGCGGGGTTGCTCTTTGGTTTCATCCACGGCTTTCTCTCCCAACAGCCTCGGGTTAACGATGTCGCCGTAGGCATTGCTATGATTATCTTTGGCAGTGGTTTAGCGTTTTTCTTAGGTAAACCCTTTATCCAGCCTTCTGCACCTCAACTCCCCACCTTAGATTTAGGGGCATGGAGTCAGAGTCCCCCCGTGCAAGCAGCCTTACAGATTAGCCCCTTATTTCTCATTGGGGTGGCGATCGCCCCAGTCATGCAGTGGTTTTTCCGCTCCACCCGTTGGGGTTTACTCATCCGTGCCGTGGGAGATAGCCCCGATGCTGCCCGTGCGATGGGGGTTTCCATTTATAAAGTTCGACTTTTGAGCATTATGGCGGGTAGCTTTCTGTCCGGAATTGGCGGTGCATCTTTATCTCTCTATTATCCTGGCAGTTGGAGTGAGCGCATTTCTAGCGGTCAGGGGCTAATGGCGGTAGCACTGGTGATTTTTGCCAAATGGAGACCGATGCAATGCTTGTATGCCTCCCTTTTATTCGGGGGAGCCCAGGCGATCGGTCCCGCGTTACAGTCTGTGGGCATAGATTCCTACTATTACCTCTTTAATGCCTCACCTTATATCTTAACCTTGCTAATCATGATTATCACTTGTTCCCCTAAACGCACCTTAACGGGAGTTCCAGGCGCTTTAGGACGGACAAATGAATCGCGATTATAGTAAAACTTGGAGAACTTATATTATGGAACAATTTGTCACCGCCGACCCCTATCCCTATCCTTACAATGGGGATTTGCAACCCGAAAATACTGTACTGCTGATTATCGATATGCAGACCGACTTTTGCGGTATCGGAGGCTATGTCGATCGCATGGGTTACGATCTTTCCCTAACCCGCGCACCAATTGAGCCGATCGGCAAGGTACTCTCGATGGCACGATCTAAGGGCTTTCACGTCATGCACACCCGCGAAGGGCATCGGCCAGATTTAGCAGACCTACCCGCCAACAAGCAATGGCGATCGCGGCAAATTGGAGCGGGAATTGGCGATCCGGGTCCCTGCGGTCGCATTTTGGTACGAGGGGAACCAGGCTGGGAGATTATTCCCGAATTGGCACCTATTTCAGGGGAAGCCATCATTGATAAACCAGGGAAAGGCTCTTTTTACGCCACAGATTTAGATTTGTTGCTGAAAACCAAGGGCATCGAAAACATTATCCTCACGGGCATTACTACCGATGTTTGCGTCCATACCACCATGCGGGATGCCAACGATCGCGGCTATGAATGCCTGATGCTTTCCGATTGTACTGCGGCAACGGACTATAATAACCACCTCGCAGCACTACAAATGATTAAAATGCAGGGGGGGGTTTTTGGCAGCGTCGCCACCTCCACCGCCTTGCTAGAAGTCATAGCCACATTTCCCGATTTATAGACCCTCGATCCCTTGCTTTGGAGTAACCCCGATGTCATCCTCTTCCGTTATCGAGAAACCTTTACCCCCAGACCTAGAAGCGATTAATCTGAGCAAGCACTTTGGCACTTTGGTCGCCCTAGATAAAGTCTCTTTGCATCTCAAACCAGGCAGTTTCCATGCCCTTCTCGGGGAAAATGGCGCGGGGAAAAGTACCCTCGTCAAATGCGTCATGGGCTTCTATCAGCCCACCTCGGGGGATGTGTGCGTAGGGAAACAATCTCGCGGCATCAAAAATCCGGCGGCGGCGCATCAACTGGGTATTGGTATGGTTTATCAGCATTTTACCTCGGTTCCAGCCATGACCGTAGCGGAAAATTTGGTTTTATCTCGCTTTGAAGGTTCCCCTTTGATTAATTGGCAGCAGGAGAGGGAGCAACTCGGTGCTTTTATGGATACAGCGCCGTTTCACCTGCCTTTAGAGCGACCTGTGGGGGAATTGGCCGCAGGAGAGAAGCAAAAACTGGAAATCCTCAAGCAACTCTATCTAAAAAGCCGTATTTTAATTTTGGATGAACCCACCTCGGTATTAACTCCCGATGAAGCGGACGAGGTGTTGGGACTTTTGCGAGAGGAAGTCACAAAAGGGAAACTGAGCGTACTGATGATTTCCCATAAGTTTCGAGAGGTGACGGCTTTCGCTGATGAAGTTACGGTTTTACGCAAGGGTAAACTGGCAGGACAAGGACTGGTCAAGGAATTGACCATTGCTGATATGGGAGCAATGATGTTGGGGGAGGCGCGAGAGGTGAAAAGCGTTGCCAAAACCACTTTGGAGAATCCTGCTCCGGTTTTAGAGTTACGAGAATTGGGGGCGGATAAGGATAATGGGTTGCCTGCCCTGGAGCGGATTAATCTGACGGTGAATAAGGGGGAAATTGTCGGTATTGCGGGGGTTTCGGGGAATGGTCAAAAGGAATTGGTGGAGGTGTTGTGCGGGCAGCGATCGCCTACTACCGGACAAGTTTGCGTCAATGGTCAACCCTATCAGCCGACGCGCAAGGAAATGACGAAGCATCAGGTTTATGTCCTGCCGGAGGAACCTTTACAAAATGCCTGCGTTCCTCACATGAGTGTTGCAGAAAATTTGGCTTTGCGAACCTTCGATCGCCCTCCCCAGTCTAAACGAGGATTCTTATTTCTCAATGTGATTCGGCAAATGGCTCGAGCCTTGATTGAAACCTTTTCTATTCGCACTCCTTCGGCACAAACGCCAGTGGGCAATCTTTCGGGGGGAAATGTACAACGGACGGTGCTGGCGCGGGAATTGTCTTCTGAGACGATTCAGCTATTAATTGTCTCAAATCCTTGTTTTGGTCTAGATTTTTCGGCGGTAGAATACATTCACAGCCAAATTTTAGCGGCTCGCAATCGCGGTGTGGCGATTCTTTTGGTCAGTGAAGACCTTGATGAACTCTTGATTCTAGCCGATCGCCTTTTGGTGATGAGTGAAGGAAAATTGGTCTATGAGAGCGCGATCGCCGACGCGGATATCGCTACTATTGGTCATCGCATGGCAGGTCATTGAATAGAAAAATATTTTATCCACTACGATTATTTCATAATGCCAACTATTCCTGCTCAACCCTACGATTACCCGTTACCGGAAAATAACCAAGGTCTGGCTTTGGTGATTATTGATATGCAACGGGATTTTCTCGAACCTGGTGGCTTTGGGGACTCACTGGGCAATGATGTGATGCTTTTGCAAGCCATTGTACCGACAATTGGGCAATTACTGGCGGTCTTTCGGCGTTTGGGGCTACCAGTGATTCATACTCAAGAAGGACATCAGCCAGACCTATCAGACTGTCCTCCGTCTAAGCGCGATCGCGGTCAAGGATCCCTCACAATCGGCGATCGCGGTCCGATGGGACGAATCTTAGTTTTAGGGGAAGCGGGAAATCAAATTATCCCCGATCTATCTCCTTTACCGGATGAAATCGTGATTCCTAAACCGGGAAAAGGGGCATTTTATAACACGCCGTTGGAATCCATCTTAAAGGAAAAAGGCGTTACTCATCTGATTATCACTGGAGTCACTACGGAAGTTTGCGTGCAAACTACCATGCGAGAAGCCAACGATCGCGGCTATGAATGTCTGTTAGTGGAAGATGGGACGGAAAGTTATTTCCCTGAGTTTAAACGCGCTACCTTAGAAATGGTTCGGGCGCAAGGGGGAATTGTAGGTTGGACGGCTTCCTCTGGCGCTATTTTAGCAGCTTTGCAGTCCTAATCTTTGCTAATTTATTCGACGGTTAGAAGCGATCGCGCCTCTTCTTGTTCTACTATGTTACAACTCTCATTATCTGCCGTTTTGCTATTAATTGTACCGCAACCCGTATCGCGTTCTAAAGATTGCCCGGCGGCGATCGCCTCCGTGTTTAAACCTGTAGTTAAAGTTGAAGCAGTGCTTATTGCATTTGTTGCAGCAATTCCTGTGTCCAGTTGAGGAATACTAGCACTAAAATCACCATCTCCCAGCAAAACTACCACAGTTGGAGGAATACCCGCCGCAGTAATAGCAATAAGTCCTTCTGTTCCACTTCCCGTTGTTCCGAGAGTTTGATTAACTGTAAAAGTTGTATCTTTCAGTAAATTAATAGAAATTAAAGTTGAACCGCTTCCTGCTTCGATAGGGTTGGGATCGCCGGCAAAAGTCAAGATAATTTTTCCATAGACGATATTATTTACAGTAGTTTGATCGATATTTCCTTGTGTCGCAAAACTAACATTAGCAGGGGTAGCAAGAAGACTGGTTGGTGTTGTCACTAAGACTCCAAGATCGGAAGCATCTGTAGCACCAGATGTTTTAAAAGAATCGACATCTAACAATTCTCCAGCAAAAGGATTAATAGCGCGGAAACGGGCAGCAGTGATGTTAATTGTACTATCTCCTGTCTTTAAGTCCCGACCCGATCGCACCCAACCATTGAGAGTAATTAAACCATTGTTAGCAGTTAAGTTAACTTGTCCAGGTGCGCCTCCAGTGAAAACACCACTTTGTATCTCATTAACAGTAGTGTTTGAGCCAATGGTAATATTGCCATTGGTGCTAGTTATGCTGACAAAACCATCTGCATTAATATTTTGGACTTGAATATTATTAGCTGCTTGTAAGGTGACATTTCCACCCCCTCCCCCAAAAAAAATATTACCATTAACATTAATGCTCCCACTCGTACTGGTGAGATTAATATTTCCCATAGCAAACCCTGTAATCTCTTGAACGGAAATATTTCCTCCTGCACTCATACTTAAAGTATTTCCAGTAGAAAACTCTAAATTTTCCTGAATTGTAATATCATTACCGGCCTGCAAAGTCAAATTTTGATTTAAGAGATTAACTCCAGTTAGAGCAACTCCAGACTGAAATGTTATATTTCTCTGAGCTTGCAAGATAACGTTTCCTGTTAAGCCCCGAAGAAACGAATCATCAATTACAAAGTCAGTAGCCCCTCCACCATCTGCAAATAAAATTTGGTTACCAACCAGTTCAGTATTATCGTCAGCAACAGCATCGTTAGGTTCAATAATAATATCTCTGGGATCGAATAAAATTGTACCGTTTTGTCCTTGAGATGCACTAACATTAATATCACCATTGAAGGCAAGATTTTCTTTTCCAGAAATTTCTACAAACCCACCATTGCCGAAAATTCTGCCACCTTTAGCACTCACTTCACCGTAAAATCGAGTTGTTTTATCTGCCCATGCGATCGCCATCCCTCCATCACCTTCTAAAAGAGCATCGGCTAAAATCTGAGCCTCAAAACCAATGTAAGTATAGTCAGCATTATAAACATTTCCTGTTCCTTGAAAATCCCCCCCAATTCGCACTTCTCCGCCACCAAAATCTCCCGAAGCATCCAACAAAGCATCATCAACTACAGCCACGCGATCGCCCAAAATATAGATATTTCCCCCCACTTCTGACGATACATCTAGAGTTCCTTTGGCGATCGCCGTTCCCGCTAAAATAGGAATCACTGTTCCTGCTAAAGTTTGCACATTTTGCCCCGCTACTGCTAAATTCGTTTCTATCTCTGGGGAAGTTCCCGTTAGTAACTCCGGCAGATCGAGAGCATCAAAAGCGATAAGATTTCCGTTAACATCCCGAGGCGCTTCGATTTCTAAACTTAACAGAGTCCCAAGACGAGAAATGCGGACTAAACTCGTTCCTGGGATGGCGGCGATCGCAATATTTCCTCCCGGTGCAGTTAACGTTCCCGTATTAACAACCATCCCTCCCAATAGAGTTAAATTTTGTCCTTCTCCAACGGCTAATTTCCCCGCATTAACAATAGAACCAGGTTGGGCAAGATCGAAAGCAAATTGATTCGGATCTCCCTGCAAATCTGCATAATTATTACTTCCTATCGCCTCAAACCAATTGCCATTAAAGCCAATTCCTGTTGCAGTTGTCGCGAAAAAATCTCCCCCTACATTTAAACTTGCCCCTTGTCCAAAAACAATACCCGCCGGGTTCATTAAATACAAGTTAGAGTTTCCCCCCGTCACTTGAATTAACCCATTAATAATAGACGGATCGCCTCCCGTGACTCTTCCAAGAATGTTGCTAATTTGCGGACTTGAAAGGAAATTAGCGATTTCATTGGCATTTAGACAAAATTGGTCAAAACTATGAAAAAGATTGCTTCCATCCCCCGAAAAACTCCCCCCACTGATATCATAGCGATCGCCATTGTGGGTAATTTGGGTTCCCGTGCCATCTGCTGCGGGGGTGATGGCGATCGCTTTTCCTGAAATGACTGATAAGAGTGCGATCGCCATCACCGGAGACAAATATCTTGAAAAATATCTCGAAATTAGTTGACAAGCGTTCATGGGCATATCTTGAAAATATCATTGCCAAATGATTGAACCCGATGGGAGAGAATCGGGCGATCGGCGATCGCTATCCTCGTTATATTATCTCTAACACTTGCACCCTTTGCCCATTGTACCGATTTTTTTCTGGTCTGGAGAATAAGCGATCGCCCTCAAAGCCAAAGAAATTGTTAATTTTATTTAACAAAACAAATTTTGTATCCAATTTTACAGAATTATCCGATATAGTAAAAAGTAAGCAAAAAACAGTAATTGTTTTACAAAATCGGCAATCCGGAGGTTTTAAAATTATGGATACCAAAAATCAGGCTCGCGCTTTAATGATGCGTCATACTCAACTGATCCGCAATCGTCAAGAGTCTATGTTAGGACGCACGGCTGCTGAAATCGGTCTGGACATTGACACGGGGGAATACTCTAACAGAATTCAAGGTAAGCCAAGTTCAGCCTCCCGAGTATCCTACGATCGCAGCAACGCCACAATGAGCTAAACCTACAAATTGGATAATATATCCTAATTTATCTAGAGATCGTCGGTGTGGATTTGGTCGAATAGCTGCATTCCTTTGTCCCAGTTAACAATGTTGACTGGGGCGCTTTTATGGGCAGAAAGAAAGATGAATGATAAACTAAACCCTACACTTCCTACCTTAGCCCCAATCCCATGACCGCATCCTCAAAAACTCAACCTCGATGGTTGCAATTTCTGACTTATCCTTCCTTATCTCGTCAGTTAATGCTCGTTGGGTTAGTGATTACTGCTTTCTTTATCATTATTGCGATTTTTACCCCAGTATTTCAAGCATGGGGATGGTTGCAAGACCCTAACGCATCATTAATTAACCCCATTCACGAACCTCCCAGTGGCCAACATTGGTTTGGAACGAGTCGGGAAGGATATGATGTTTTTTCCAGGACTTTATTCGGCTCTCGAGCAGCACTGCAAGTGGTAGTTTTAGCAACCTCTCTTTCCTTAATCGTGGGTGTTCCCTTGGGATTAATTAGCGGCTATTGGGGGGGAAAAATGGATCGCGCTTTATTGTTTTTGATGGATACGATTTATACCTTACCGGGATTACTTCTTTCCGTTACCTTAGCATTTGTAGTGGGAAGAGGAGTCGGGAATGCCGCGATCGCCCTCAGTATTTCCTATATCCCGCAATATTATCGGGTGGTGAGGAATCACACCACCAGTGTTAAAACAGAACTCTTTATCGAAGCGGCTCGGGCAATGGGAGCAACCCCGACAAGGGTATTATCCCGTTATTTATTCCTGAATGTGATCCAGAGCGTTCCCGTTCTCTTTACCCTCAATGCCGCCGATGCTATTTTAATTTTAGGAGGTTTGGGATTTTTGGGGCTGGGATTGCCTTTAGATACCCCTGAATGGGGTCACGATCTCAAATTAGCATTAGATTCCTTACCCACGGGAATTTGGTGGACGGCGTTATTTCCCGGTTTAGCCATGACATTCATGGTGACAGGACTTTCCCTCATGGGAGAAGGATTGAGTGAAGTTTTTAATCCAGAGATGGAAAGGTAATTGAGAATTGAGAATTGAGAATTGAAAAGATTTCTACAAAACTATACGGATATCCCCTGAAAGCTCCTGCATTGAGTACAATAAGCAGACTGACATCCAGCGAGAGAACTTCTCTATCATCCAGTTTGAACCCCGATGCGGGAGAAAACTGGGAAGGATTCCTATCAGTCAGTCTGTGCTAACGTTTGCCCGTCAGGGTAAAATACTTATTCCCAGCAAGGATTGAATCATGCCTCTTTCCCAAGGAGTTCGGAATCATATTTTAGCGAATCCGTCTGCCGGAGCGCACCTGCTACCCCATCGCCCATCATCATTGTCATCTACTGTGTCTAATTTGCCGCCCTGTGCCGACAACAGCACTGAAATGAACAACAACACTCAACCCCCTTCCGTCGAAGCTCCCGTCAAAACGCCAGATGTTGCTTCTACCCGCAGTCCCCGCAAACAACCGATCCCACCCCCGAGCGAACCGAGACAATATCGCGCGATCGGTTTAGTTCGGGGTTGGTATAAGCCCATTGACGAACAATTGACCCGAGGTATTCTTTTGGGGGAAGACGGTACAGAAATTGATGCCGTTTTGCTTGGACGCACTATCAGCTTGATCAAAAATCATCTGAATTTAGAAGAATCTCATCTTTGGGTGGTTTATCCTCGCACCCGCCAAAATGATGATGCGCTTCATGTCCAAATTACGGGGGTTTGGGAGCCAGAATTGCTACATTCCGATGGCTGGGAAACCGATGAGGATAAAGCTGGTCAAGACAAGGCTGACTCAGAAAATAGCCGCGATGCGATCGATAGTTTTACTCCTTTAGAAGATGGTTATTTTTCAGTTCGAGGGGAAGCGATTTTTTATTCCCAAGAGGAGGAAAGCATTATCGTTAAAATCAATCAAATCCCTCGTAAGGACTCGGAAAAGAAACAGTATTTTAAGTTACATCTTAAGGGAATGTTGGCGGGGGGACGGGTACTAGGGCATTTTTGGGATATTCATGTCCTGCGTCAAGGCACAAATTTGACAATTCGGGAAGCCCACGATCTCGGGGAAATTTTCAAAAAGAGGAAAAAACCTTTTACTAAGGGTAAACCTTTCCAAAAGTTTCCAGGTAAGCCCAGAAATGAAGTACCCAGAAGGGTAAATTCGGATATTCCTAAACCAATTAAAAAATCTGATTAATTTAGGAACATAGCAAGAAACGGAAAAAAAAATGGGCAAAATCTGCCCATTTTTTTTTTGTTTAACTCCAATAGTCGGGAGGGGCTAGTGGTCTGTCCTACTTAAAATGACGAGTATAGCCCGATCCGCCAGGGATTGAAAATCCCTTTCACTTGCATCCATGCAACTGCGCGATCGCCACACCATCATCAAACATCTGGATCGAGTCCTGCTGCTTTCAAAAGTTCTGCAAGTCGTGCTGCTTTTTGTCGTTCTCTTTCTAACTCCGACTCAGCGCGATCGGCGCGATCGCGTTCCGTATTAGCGCGATCGCGTTCTCGTTCCACGTGCAACCGTTCTAATTCTGTCTGTTCCCAACCCGTTAATAACAGATTACCATCACGATCCCACCACCTGAGCCAGAGTTGATTTTGATTTTGATAGTTTCCTTGCCAAAGTCCTAATTCTACCCCTAATGGCGCAATGGGATAATGTCCGCGATCGTTGGGTTCGAGTTGTTCATAAAAACCACTCACAAGAGTATAAAACTCTAATTTTCCTGTCTTAATTTCATAAATACCGTAGTAGGGAATGCGAATAATTTGCTCGTATACCCAAAATTTTCCCGGTCTGATGGAGTCTTCAGGATTGAGGCTGCGCGGGGTTCTGTCCCGTTCTTCTTCCCCACTCCCACTGGCAAATTCTAAAGCAACGGTAGGGGCGACCAGTTCTCGCCAAATCACGTAAGAGCGTCGAATCTGACCCTCTAACATTGGGGGAACATTAGGGACATAAAACCAGTCCGGAGCCTCTGCGCCTTGTTCTGGAGGTTCGGTTTCTTGCCAGTAAATGCCGCAATCTTGACCGATCGCGTACTGTCCGTTAGGATGCAATTCTGCTAAAACTGGGGTTAAAGAGTCAGTGAGAATAATACTTTGAGGATGTTCTTGAAAATTTTTCACAAAAGTTCCGTCCGATTCGGGAAGTTGAGTATGATCGGGAAAAGGAGGGGGAAGTTCGATTTTAGAGGCGGTTTCGCTCATGATGAATGAGAAAATAGGGTGAATGGGAAAATGCCAATCTATTTATATAATACACTCGTTCCGCGATCGCCAAACACCATTGTTCCACAATAAGGGCAATATTTTGTGCTATCTCAAACCAATACGGGAACATCCACAAGTTCCCCAGTTAAACTAAATGCCCGAATTTCTGTGATTTTTACGCGCACGATCGCACCTTTCAACTCCTCAATATTCCCCTCAAAAAACGTCAAACGATTGCCTCGGGTGCGTCCCATCACTTGAGAAGGGTGTTTGAGGTTGCGATCTTCCACTAAAACTTCCTCAATGCGTCCAGTATAGCGTTGAGTTCTTTCTACTGCTTTCACTTCCACCAAACGATTTAACCGTTGCAGGCGATCGCGCTTCTGGTCTTCTGATATCTGATTCTCCCATAAAGCAGCAGGAGTACCGGGACGAGGAGAATAAGCTGCCGTATTTAACTGGTCGAAACCAATATCCTCCACTAATTTCAATGTATTTTCAAACTGTTCTTCCGTCTCTCCAGGAAATCCCACGATCGCATCGGCACTAATGGACGCATCCGGCATATAGTCCCGAATTTTAGCAATGATGCGGCGATACTTTTCGTGAGTATATCCCCGTGCCATCGCCTTCAGCAAGGCATTATCCCCTGATTGAAAGGGAATGTGAAAATGTTCGCACACCTTCGGCAACTCGTAACAAGCGCGAATCAAACGTTCGGTAAAATAGCGGGGGTGACTGGTAGCAAAACGAAGGCGATCGATCCCCGGTACGTCGTGGACGAAATAGAGCAAATCCGTAAGAGTATGCTTATTTCGACCTTCTGGGGTGCTTCCTGGTAAATCGCGTCCGTAAGCGTCGATATTCTGCCCTAACAGCGTGATTTCCTTATACCCTTGTCGTCCTAACTCTTCCATCTCTGTACGGATCGCCTCGGGGGTGCGAGACTGTTCCACCCCGCGCACATTGGGGACGACGCAATAGGTGCAACGCTCATTGCAACCATAGATGACATTTACCCAAGCTGTAACATTACTATCTCTGCGGGGTTTCGTGATATCTTCGACAATATGGATCGCTTCGGTAGCAACCACTTGATTGCCTGCAAAAACTTGCTCCAATAAATCCCCCAAACGGTTTGCGTGTTGCGGTCCCATCACTAAATCTAATTCTGGCACCCGTCGCAGCAGTTGTTCCCCTTCCTGTTGTGCCACGCACCCAGCTACAATTAGGGTTAAATCTGGCTGTTCGTGTTTGCGTTTTGCTTGTTTGCCTAAATAAGAATAAACCTTCTGTTCTGCATTATCCCGAATCGTGCAAGTATTGTAGAGAATCACATCAGCACCGTTGGGATCTTCGCACCATTGTAGCCCCATATCCTCGAAAACTCCGGCCATGCGTTCGGAGTCGGCTTTGTTCATCTGACAGCCAAAGGTTGTAATGTGGTACTTGCGGGATGCGGTCATGGTTTTTGAGTGTTTTAGAAAAACTTTTTCAGTGTAGCATTTTTGCATATTTTTTTCAACGACAAGGGCGGGGTAAATCTGAAGAATTAACGGATTTCCCTGCTAATTCTGGAGCAATATCAACTCGCAGCCATCCGGTTTGCATTGCTATTTTTTCTGTTTCTTGGGGTTTCTCTGATGCCTCGGGAGGCGAGGGAAGTTGAACTGCGCGATCGCCACTGTTAGCGCGATCGCCTTTAGGTAGACAAACTTGCATTTTTAACCAAATTTCTCCCTCTTCGCCTTCTTTTTTACTGATAATTTTGAGAACTGTATCGGGTAAAACTTGTACAAAATCTAGGGTTGTTTCTGTCGAATTTATGGGAGAAGTTGACAGGGCGATCGCCTCTTCCACTATAACCCCATCTCCAATATTTAATTGCTGCCAATTGAGACTATTCGCCACAGGAGAAGGTATTACTTCAGTTGAATTTGGTGTTGAATTTGGTGTTGAATTTGGTGTTGAATTTGGTGTTGAATTTGGTGTTGAATTTGGTGTTGAATTTGGTGTTACTGTCGTATTGCCTAACAGTCGATTGGTTTGATAGCGCACTTCAGGAAATAAGGAATAAGATAAAAAACCTAAACCCCCTAATAATACTGAAAAAACCAAGATCGACCAGAGAAGAAGATTGGGAGAGTTTTTCTGCTTCTGTTCTTCTGCTTTAATGGTACTCTGATCGGGAACAACTGGGGAGAGATTATTCTGAATTTTTTCCTTACGGAGAGGAAAATTAATAATATTTCCGCCTTTGGTCGCACTAGGAGTAATTTGACAATGAATGAGAGCAACGGTAACATTATCGTGACCATTTTTTTCATTGGCAAGGTCAATTAGGCGATCGCAAACCGTCGCGATATCTTTGTCTCCGGTTAAAATCGGCGCAATTTCCGATCGCCAATATTGTTCGACGCGATCATAGTCACTTAAACCATCAGAACAGAGCAGAAATAAACAGTCCTCATCCAGAACAATGCGATCGAGGGTAGGATATAAACGAGAAGAAGCATTCATCCCCAATGCCTGAATCAAAGCGCCGCCACTGGGAAAAGTGAGCGAATCTCGATACAAAGCATAGCCTAAACGAACTTCTCGCGAGGCAATATCATCATCTACTGTGATTTGATGGCAACTCTTGCGAGTGAGCCAATAAATGCGAGAGTCTCCCACGTGAGTTAAAAACATTTGCTGGTTGAGTGCTGCAGCCATTACCACCGTTGTCCCCATGCGGCGTTTATCTTGACGGCGCTCCTTATTGTTGCGATCGCCGATGGTATCGTTGGCATTGAGAACAGTATTTTCGAGAAATTGCGCGATCGCACTTGGTTTCAGTGGCTTATCGCGAACACTAAAAAGAGAACTTGATTTTTTGTGAATCTCTTCTATTGCTAGATGAGAAGCAATTTCACCACCATCATGTCCGCCAATTCCATCACAGACAATTGCGAGAGGCCACTCTCCCTTCGCCGAGTCTAATCCTTGCCCATCGGGGGGGTAACAGTCATCCTCATTATGCGATCGCGCCTTTCCCGTATCCGTGCGGGCGACAATTTGATAGCGACATTGGCGAGATTTTCCACATTGGGTGATCGCATAATCAAGAAGGGTGAGAAGGCGGGAAGATTCGGTAATTTCTTGGGCAATGGTGCGATCGCATAATTCTTGCAGAAACTTGCGAATGAGGGGAGATGCGTCTGTTACCCAAGATAGCCATAATTGTGCCAATTGAGGCAAGGTGACGGGTTCTAAATCTTGTCGTAGTTCTAACAGTTTGAGTACAGAATCCCGGGTTCTCAAGAGGGAAGGGGACAGTAAACTGGATGCAACGCCTTCTTCTTGTAGAGGTTGCCATAACTTAGCCATTTGCCACAACCAGTTTAACTGACGCAGAGCAGTAGACTGTCGCCAGAGGTCTTGTAAAGGGGTTAAAACCTGCCCGTTTTCGCATTGCTGGCGATCGAGAGGGGTTCCGTATTCTAACAACCAGGTTGCAGGTGAAGCAGTATCTTCCGGGAGAAGTCGTCCGTAAATTTGGGGAATGTGGAGACGTTGAGAAAATAACCTTAAATACGGCAAAATTTCCTTGGGAGGTTCTTCAGGAAAATCGGGGAGAAGGGCGGGTTTTGTGTCGAGGACAATGCGCGGTTGCAGGAGATGGTAGCGATCGCCGATGAGTTCTCCCAATTTATCGCTTTCGGGTTCCGCGCCGATCGTCCATAAATAGTGCCGAATGAGAGGCGTATTACAGGCAGAGCAAAACTGATGGCGATCGGGATTGGCGGTTTGACAATCCGATTGAGAACAATGAAGAATAACCGCAGAATTGGCCATAATATTACGCACTAATTTTTTCAAACTGCATAACCATGTCTGCCGTTTCGCGCAACCTTCGTCAGCGCAAATCTCCTGACCCAGTATTTTCCCAGTTTGTTCGCTTCCTAGTCTATCTTACAGAATGAATCAAAGGACGCGCTCAGATTACATACCCATTTAAGTTTAATATCAGTGATTGTTCCTGGGATTGAAGGCGATCATCTTAGAGAGATTCTACTCTTTCTTGAGAATCTTCTAATGAGAACGAATGTTCGAGGCGGAGAACACTTGAGTCCCATTTTTTCCATATTACAGTAGCAAAAGGATGAGCCGCTAAACTGCACGCTTTCCAGCAACTTTGCACCGGAACATTCAATTTTTGGCAGGTTCCCCCACGTCTTCCTTCAGGGGTATAAAAACGACAGTGGCGACAAGCTGAAATCAAAGGTTTTGTTAAATTCATGAAACTCTATTGAAATATTAAAAAGGACGGTCGCGCTCTATGTTGCTATCATCCTCCTTTTCCCTTGAAAGTGAAACGATCGCGGGTTTGCTTTTTTGTGCGATCGCGCAGCTATTGAGGTGACAGAAATAACAGAATTTTGGCGATCGCGCTTCCTGTTTTTTGTATTACGGTATAATACGAAATATTCTCAATCTCCCAGACCTGCAAAATGGTTAAACTCGATCGCCTTCTAGTCATTGATATTGAAGCAACTTGCTGGAAAAAAGTTCCTCCCCCCGAGCAAGAAAACGAAATTATTGAAATTGGTATAGCACCCATTGATTTAACAACGCGGACAATTGAAGACAAAGTGAGTATTTTAGTCAAGCCGCAATGCTCTACGGTGAGCGAGTTTTGTACGGAATTAACAACTCTCACTCAAGAGCAAATTGATACAGGAATATCTTTCGCCGATGCTTGTTTACATTTGCGAAAAAAATACTTATCTGAGAAGAGAGTTTGGGCGAGTTATGGGGACTACGATCGCCGGATGTTTGCCAAACAGTGTCAGGCACGAGGACTGCACTATCCTTTTGGGGTGCGTCATTTGAATGTTAAAACATTGTTCGCGATCGCGAAGAGTTTGCCCAGAGAAGTTGGCATGGCACGGGCATTAGAAATGCTCGATCTCCCTTTAGAAGGAACTCACCATAGGGGTCACGATGATGCTTGGAATATAGCGAGAATTTTAATGAAGTTGCTTTAACCAGAAAAGGCTGAATTTCAGGAAAGGAAAAAAGAAAGATTAGCTTTTGAGCAATATCTTGCGTAAAGTCTCAAGATTTATTTAAGAACATAAACAGGTTTTAGTGTTCTAGCAAACAATGATTTCTGCCCGAGTTTGTCACGCTAAAAATAGACGCAAAAGATTGTTATCTTCTATTTTTTCCCATTCCCCAGAATTTATGTCTATTCATCCTCACCGCACCAAAATTGTTGCTACAATCGGACCTGCCAGCAATTCTCCAGAAACGATCCGGGCTATGGTAAAAGCAGGAATGTCTGTGGCACGACTCAATTTTTCCCACGGCAGTCACGAAGATCACGCCCATACCGTTAAACTGTTGCGAGAAGCCTCTCAAGACCTCGATACCCCCATCGCCCTCTTACAAGACTTGCAAGGTCCTAAAGTGCGGGTTGGTCAACTTCCTAATGGTGAAACGTGGTTAGAAAAAGGAGCAAATTTTATCCTCATCGATCGCGATCGCTACAACAACGAACCCGATCGCGTCCCCATCGACTATCCCCATCTCCCCGAAGAAGCAGAGGTGGGGATTCATATTTTATTTGATGACGGTCGCTTAGAAGCGGCGATCGTCGAAGTGATGGACTGGGGCATAACTTGTCAGGTAGTGCGGGGGGGTCTTCTCAAAAGTCGTAAAGGAGTCAATATTCCCGATCTCAATCTTCGCCTGCCTTCCATGACCGAGAAAGACAAGCAAGACCTCGAATTCGGTCTTTCTCAAGGAGTTGATCTGGTCGCATTGAGCTTTGTTCGAGAAATCAATGACATCTATACGCTTAAAGAATTTCTCAAAGATCGAGGTGCAAGCGATGTTCACGTATTGGCAAAAATCGAAAAACCCCAGGCGATCGCTCACCTTGATGAGATTATCAAATCCTGCGATGGCATTATGGTAGCACGGGGAGATTTAGGGGTAGAAATGAATCCCCAGAAAGTCCCCATGTTACAGAAAAAAATCATTCGTGCCTGCAATCAACACGGTATCCCAGTCATTACCGCAACTCAAATGCTAGAAAGCATGATCGAGAACTCCCGTCCTACTCGTGCTGAAGCGAGTGATGTGGCTAATGCCATCATTGACGGTACCGATGCAGTCATGCTTTCCGGAGAATCTGCGGTGGGTAAATATCCCGTTTTAGCCGTGGAAATGCTGGCCAGTATTGCCACAGAAGTAGAACCAGGACTCGAATTTCTCAATCTCCCACCGGAAAGATCCACCGCAACCCACGCCCTCACGGAAGCCTTAAACACCATCGATAAAGTTCTCGATTTGCGCTGGATCGCCGCCTTTACCACCACTGGATATACTGTTAGTCTAGCCGCCGCAGAACGCCCTCGCGCCCCTATTGTCGCCTTTACTAACAATCGCGATCTTTATCATCGCATGGCTTTAATTTGGGGTGTTGCGCCCATGTTTATCGAAGGACCGACAGATTCATTGGATGTTTTAATTTATCGCATTGAAGCCACATTGCGCGATCGCAAGTTAGCTATTTCTGGAGATAAGATTCTCATTTTAGGAGGGAGTCCCGTTCAAAAACATAAAGGTACAAATTTTCTGAAAATTCATGAGATGCGATAGTCTCTCAAAAATAGTCTTTCGCGGCCAAAACTGCACCTCCGACAATGAGCAAACAAGCAAGAATAATTGATGAACTCGGTTCCGCTAAACCGAACAAAATTAACAGGATAGTTGAGAGTAAAGGTACGCTGTAGGATAATGCGCCCAATATCTTAATATTCCCCTTTTTGACCCCATAATCCCAGGTAAAAAATGCTAATCCCACAGGACCCAAACCCAAACCCAGAATTGCTAACCACTCCCTACCAATAGGTAAAACCGTCGGTTCAAAAAGTCCGTGACAAATCCCTGCTAAAATCGCTGTCACCCCACAAAATCCGCCGACGCTATGGGTAGGAATCGAACCAAAAAACCGCGATAATACCGAATAACTTGACCAGGTAAAAGCACAAATCAACGCCGCTAAATAGCCGATCGCGTATTGGGATTCAAATGTGAAGGATTTTCCCTTCATTACCAATAATGCTGCCCCAGCGAACCCGGCGATCGCCCCAATAATGTGAAACCATTTGAGTTTTTCGCCTGGTAATAATGCTGAAAATAAAACAATCAGAACCGGCCACAAATAGTTAATCAAATTAGCATCAACCGTCGGTGCATTTTGGAGGGCAATAAAATAGAAACAATGATAGCCAAATAATCCCGAAACGCCTAACCCCCAAACTTTTAGGGGGAGTTTTAACGCAGAAATAATATTAATCCTTTGTTTGAGCCAAAAGATTACCCCGATCGCAAAGGCGATCGTAAAGGACATTGCGGTGAGTTGAAAAGGGGGTATATTGCCACTTAAGGCAGTCAAAAGAGCAAGGGTTGACCACATTAAAATTGCTGTAGCGCCAATTAAAGTGGCTTGGAGGCGATCGCTTCTGGGCATTGTAACAAACTATTTCCGAGACTAATGGGTAATTCCTGTTAATAATCCTTTGAATAAATGAATCCCATCTGTTGCCCCTAAAACTGGATCTGAAGCTCTTTCTGGATGAGGCATCATCCCCAAAATATTCCCTTTTTCGTTCATAATTCCCGCAATATTATGTAAAGAACCATTGGGATTATATTCTTTGCTGGTGTGTCCCAAAGTACTCGAGTAACGAAAGAGAACTTGTTTGTTATTTTCTAACTTTTTCAGGGTTTTAGGTTCAGCATAATAACGTCCCTCTCCGTGAGCAATAGGAATATTAACTACAGTTTGGTCAGTATAATTTTGGGTCCAAGGTAGATCCGTGCGTTCAACTTTGAGAGGAATGCGATCGCAGATAAAATGTAAATTGCGATTGCGAATTAAAGCACCAGGTAAAAGTCCTACTTCCGTTAAAACTTGAAATCCATTACAAATACCGAGGATATATTTTCCTTTTTTGGCGTGTTCTAAAACACTGTTAATCACAGGAGAAAAACGGGCGATCGCGCCGCATCGTAAATAGTCACCATAACTAAATCCCCCCGGAATAATCACTACATCGAGATCGTCAATATCTGTCTCTTGATGCCAAACCATGCGGGTAGGTTGTTGCAAGAGATCCCTCGTGACATAAGCCACATCGCGATCGCAATTAGAGCCAGGGAAAACAATAATACCGAAGTTCATAATTGTTAGTTGTTAAATGAGGGATTTAGGAATTAGGCAGCTAGGGAGCGAATTAGGCAGCTAGGGAGCGAATTAGGCAGCTAGGGAGCGAATTAGGCAGCTAGGGAGCGAATTAGGCAGCTAGGGAGCGAGACGCTCCCACTACTGTATTCTCTTATTATGGTAGTGCGGGCATCTTGCCCGCTTATGCGTAAGTCCTATGACTGATAACTACCGTGTTAAACCTTGAACCACTGGACGCACGCCACTACCCCCAAAGGGTTCAGAATACCCGCTCCAGGTAAAATCGCCAATACGAATTCGCAAAGCGCCTAATTCAAAAACAGGATTGTAGCGAAGCTCAATCGTATAAGTACGGCGACTATATTCGAGAAGGTAATCGGTGCTAATTTCCCGGCCTGTATCTAAATTAAGAGAACTTTGAAACCCGATGCGAAAAGGTCCGTAAATTTGTTGGGTAATACCATAAGATAAAACGCGCTGATCCGCGATGCGATCGAAAAGGAAGGGAGACAGATTGGCGATCGCCGCTTGAGAGTAAGCAATACTCCATCCCGTGTAATCGAAGAAATCCCTGGAAAAATGCCCGAATTGCCCCTGTAAGCCAATGGTTCCTTGAATGGATTGTTGCGTATCGCCATTGCTGTACAACCCAGAAACTGCCGTTACTGAGGTGTTTAACTGCACAAAAGGACGTAGGGGGACAGGAGTATAGCGCATTCCTTCCTCGGGGGTGGCGGGGAGGGTTTTGCCTTGCCAGAGATTAAGATTGTATGCTAAGTTCGCAGCCCCTTGATAGCGCACGAGGGTAATGCGGTTGTTCTCGCGATCGGCTGCTAGTAAATCGGCGCGATCGGTGTCGGCTTCAATCACTTGAATCCCAGCTTGATAGCGGAGATTGATATTGGTATCGCCTAAAACCAGTTGTGGGGAAGTTAAAACCGCGCCATAACTGGTTTGTACCGTTTGAAATCCCAAAGAACCGTTAAAGAGGCGATCGCGATAATTAAATGACCCCGTTAAAATGTGAGGTCGTCCCAAATCGCCGATCCGATGTTCCAAGCTAATATTACCGCGCAAATTATCTTCAATCTGGGCTAAATCCAAACTGCTGAGACTGCCAAAAACTGTCAGTTGGGTGCGTCGGTCAAAATTGGCGCTTAAATCTGTTCGCAGGCCAAAAGATTTAGGAGAGAAAAAGCCCTCTTCTAATGCGGCTCTTTGCAGTAAATATTGAGGGGAAACCGACCAACGTAGATTGGGGGTTTGGATAATGCCAAAGCCTCGCTCAATAAAGAGTCCGCCGCGATCGCGGTCGTCAATACCAATGCTAAAAAGTCCATCGCGATCGGGGGTACGATCTAAGAGAATGCGATCCTGAAAAATAGGCAGGGAAAAACCTTGATCGAAAACAGCGCGGGAATTAGTGGTGAGAATTTCATCTTGTAAGGGATTGAGTCGATTAAATTCGGCGGTGTCGGCGCGAATTTCTAACTCGGGGGGAGAAAAAGGATCGTTGGTAAATCTCACATTAGTTGCCCGCCAGCCATCGCTATCGAACTCCACATAATCGGCGTTAAATCGCAATTGTTTCACATCCCCTCGCGTGCCACTGGAGGGAAAAGGCAAACCTTCGGAACTCACACTGGTGCCGAGGGTAAAATCTAGTCCTTCTGCTTGTCTGATGTCTTGGATGGGTTGTTGTTGAATGAGGCGATCGCTTAAAGGGCGATCGGGGATTATCTCATTGGGAATCCCTGAAGTAATCGAGAAGGGATTAAAATCTCGGGCGGTGGTGGGTTGATAAATTTCTCCCCATGCTTGTTGCATGGTTCCGGTATCTTGGACCAACTGATACTCGAAAATTTCCCCTCGCAGAACTTGATCTCCTCGTTTAAGTGCCACATTTCCTTCGGCTCTCATAAAGCGATTGGGCAAATTTATCCGCACGCGATCGGCAGTGACAACGGATTGGGCAAAACGTACCTCAACATCCCCTTCTGCATAGGCAACTTTTTGATTTTCGTCGTATTCTTGGCGATCGGCATTAATTTCTAAGAGTCCGGTGGGAGGGGTTGAGGTTCTTGGCTCGGGTTCTGGCTCTGGCTCTGGCGGGCTGGTTTCGCTATCTGGATTCTCGTTTATATCATTATCATTTTCAGGAGAAGCAGGGGCATCTAAATCAAATTCTCTCACCTCTCCACCTCGTTCTTGAACAATAATATTAGTGAGCTTATCGTTTTGTAAGCCCTCCATTTCTTCTCCCGACCAATGCAAGCGAATGGCAGAGCGATCGCCCTGTGTGGTATTGGCTGCCGTAAAATAGGGCAGATCCCCAGCAAAGGCGATCATCTCATCGGTCAGTGAATCCGGTGCAGGAAAATGAAAAGTAGAATTGGCAATCTTAATCTGAGGCAAATAACCCAGAGACATAGGCTGTCCGAGACGGGCCGAATTTGTGAATTCTTCCGGCTCAAAGCGTTCTGGGGGACTGGTTTCGGCAATGGCGATCGCCTCGGCATGATTGAGTAATGTTGCGTTAAAGGAGGTTGGAGATGTTTCCTGACTGGTAACGGAAACAGTTTCGTCTGAGGTAGGAAGAGGAGGAATTTCCGGAGTCAACATGGAGGGAGAAGTTATATCCATCTGTGGGTCTATAACTTCAGGAGTGGTTTGCTTGGGATGATGTTCCCCCCCAACAGTTTCCAGTACATTATCCCAATCCTCTTGCTGGGGTTTACTGGCTAGGCGAAACTGTTGTAAATCCTTTTCTAAATTTTCGAGGAGTGGGGTTCTCAAGGGGATTGGCTTGACGGAAGGGGAAACCAAAGAAGGAGCGGGAGAAAACGAGAAATCAAGAAGCGTGGAAAAGGCAAATTCCGGCGCAAAATTTTCTGGGAGTGAGGGAGAAACTTCGTCCAGAGAAAATTGCTCTTCTTGAGGAATAACCTCTAATTCTGACAATGTAATGCCGCGATCGGGGCGAGATGTAAGAGATTTTTGGGTAACTTCTACAGTTGTCGGGGCAACAGTGGAGGGGGAAGGTTGAAAGGGGGGAATAAATTGCGGCATTTTGTCTCGATTAGAGATCGACTTGATCGCTAGTGTACAAGCCAAAGCTCAGTCTTGTAAATTCTTGAATTTTGAGGGTTTCAGAGAAAATTTCCAGATAATAGAAAGGGACGAGAGAAAGTTCTCATCCCTTTGAATCTTCAAGTCAATCTTCAAGTTAATCTTCAAGTTAATCTTCAAGTTAATCTTAATGTAAGTGATGGAGTAGGGCGATCGCCTTATTCCATGTTACGACGGCTGGGAGTCCGAGCAGGGTCTCCAGATAAGAAACCGAAAACAAAAAGACTAACAAAAAAAGTGATCACTAGAGAAACGACGATTTTAAGCGTTACCATTGGCTGCTCCTAATTTTAGAAAAGTTCAAAAATTTGAGTTATCTAACAACCCAATTCAGGGCAACTCGATTAAGGGGCATGACACCCATCAATTTTGAGTTGGGGAATCTTCTTGAATTGCGAGGTATATACAAATCTTATTCTACAAGTCTTTGTTACAAAAAACGGAACAAATAACGAAGAATTGGAAATGGTGTGACAATAGGGGGAAAGTCTAGAATGGAGAATAATCCGTCATGATTCTGAAGTTTACCTCGGGTTGGCCCTCGAGCCTTGTCCTTTCCCTCGCTCTTTTAAGTATTTTCATTCCCTTAGACGCTCGAGCCCAAGAGCAGTTATTACGCACCCTAACTGTTACGGGAACGGGGCTTGAGAAAATTTCCACAACCTTAACTCAAGTCAATTTAGGAGTTGAAATTCAAAGCGAAACCGCAACACAAGCACAACAGGAAATCGCTAAACGCACAACCGCTCTTGTTGCTTTGCTGCGATCGCGCAATGTAGAGCAGCTACAAACAACAGGAATCAGCCTCAGCCCTCGTTATAATAATCGCAATGGGGAATCGGTATTAATCGGCTATATTGGCTCGAATACCGTCAGTTTTCGCGTTGCTACCGAACGGGCAGGGGGCATCATTGATGAGGCAGTGCGTACTGGTGCAACCCGCATTAATGGGGTTAGTTTCACCGCAGAAGAGAACGCCATTGAAGCCGCACGAAAGCAAGCTCTAGTCAAAGCCACACAAAACGCTCGCGAACAAGCAGATATTGTTCTGGATGCCTTAAATTTGAACCCCCAGGAAATAGTCAGCATTCAAATCGATAATGCGATCGCACCGGTTCTTACCCGAGGCAATATTTTATTTGGGAGAGCAGAAGCACAAGCCGATTCTCCCGTTATCGGAGGAGAACAAACCGTTAGTGCTTCCGTTACTTTGCAGATTCGCTATTAGGCAACTATTCATCTCATTAGCATCATTTGCACAGGCTGTACATTTTGTCAATGGGAAACCTATAATCTACTGCATAAGATGCGATCGCATTTTGAATGCCCACAGATGCCAAAAAATGCGAAAATAAAACGAAAACGGTAACATTGACGACAAACGCTGCATGAAAATCCTCTCCAATCTCCTCTCTACCAACAAAAAAGCAAAAGCGACTCCTAGTACTCGCGGACTGCCTCCCTTACGACAGACTCGCAAAGGGATTGAACTAAAATCGGAATATGAAGTGGAAATCATGCGGCGATCGGGTCTTATCGTGGCAACGGTACTCAAGGAAATAGCGGCAATGGTCAAACCAGGCATGACCACCGCAGACTTAGATATTTATGCAGAGAAACGCATTCGAGAAATGAATGCAAAACCTAGTTTTAAAGGCTATCACGGCTTTCCTGGATCGATCTGTGCTTGTCTTAATAACGAAGTTGTTCACGGCATTCCCAGCCGCAAAAAGGTCATTCGCGAGGGAGATTTATTAAAAGTAGATACTGGAGCTTATCAAGAAGGATATCATGGCGATTCCTGCATTACTATTGCTGTGGGTAACATTTCCCCCACGGCCAAAAAACTGATGCGGGTTGCTGAAGAAGCTCTATATAAAGGCATCGAACAAGTTAAAGAAGGCAATTATATTATGGACATTGCTGGGGCAATTCAAGACTATGTAAAGGCACATAGTTATAGCATTGTTGAAGATTATACCGGTCATGGTGTCGGGCGCAATCTCCACGAAGAACCAGCAGTTTTTCATAGCCGCACCCGAGAATTACCCAATATTAAATTAAGAGCCGGAATGACTTTGGCGATCGAACCAATTTTAAATGCAGGATCGAAACAGACTCGCATTCTAGGCGATCGCTGGATGGTTGTCACCACAGATAATAAACTTTCGGCACAGTTTGAACATACCGTGTTAGTCACCGCAACGGGTTACGAAATTCTCACTGATAGCGATCGCGTTTGCTGAAATATAATTGAATTATTTTATGTTTGTAAATACGAAAAAACTGTCTTGCGGCAGGGCGATCAGCGCTTTCGTAATTTTTTCAAGAGAGAAAGATCGGCAGAACCAAAATGAATACTACAGATAACATGGTATGCCTCCAAGAGTTTAATCAGCCACATTGCTTCACTGGGGGGAAAAGTCTCGTAATTTTTGAACAGAATAAACCAGCGTTTTTCTAACTCCGATCGCAGAGAAGGACATAACAAAACTGTTCTAAATAGCACATCGAGTATCCCACTAATTCCTAATTTTTCTGTTGCTTCGATCAGAAGATAATGGTCTAGTTTTCCGGTGGTTTCTACTGTTAAAAAATTGAGCAGTTTTTTGGTCGTCCGTAATAGCAATGAGGCAGTCAATTTTTGCGAATTATAGCGATCGAATAGTCCTGTAATATACTCTTTCAGTTGAGGATTAAATTGCTCTCTTGCATAGTCAGAATCAAGAGAAACAATTAAATAAGCATAAAGATGTTCTTTAAAGTCTTGATAGGTTGGTAACTTATAACTATGGGCTAAAAAGCGTTCGGCGAGATTGGGATGTTGGAAGCGATCGAAGGTTTTACCAGAAAATTTACTTAAGATTCCTCCTAGTTCGCGATCGCTTAATAAAGTTGGATTTTTTTCTCGTCGTACAATGCGTCCAGCCCCTTGAGAGAGTTGTCTGGCTCGGGCAATTTCTGCGAGTTGAACTTGGTAGGTAATAAAACGAATTAAGCGAAATTCAAAGGAATGTTCGCTTTTTTCTTGCCAATTGTGTAGCGTTTGTCTTTGTTCTTTAGAACTTTCTTCATTCAGTAAATAGGGTTTGTACAAGTAAGGATAATGATGAATTAAACTGCCAATTTTCGGATTTTCTTTTGGCTTGGGACAAATTACCCCGACAAATTGTTTGAGTTGTTGGTATTGTTCGCTATTTTCTACAAAATCTCGCACGAGTTCGCGCAAATGTCGAACTCCTCGTGCTTGTTTGAAACCTGGAGAAGGTAAGTGTTCAAAGAGTTTAAGTAGCTGTGCGATCGCCGGACGAGTTTTGGCATTTGACTGCCAAGCATTGATAAAAAGGTAACAACAGCGATTGAGAAAATCGTAAAACTTGCTGTTTTCTCGTTTAGCTGTCACCATCTTTTCGAGGGCAGACTGAATGCTAACATCACTATAATTATTAACATCAATAAACAGGTGACGAAAGCGCTCCAATATTTGTTCGGGAGGGTCTTTTTCCAAACAAACTGATAAATGCTGTAAAACTTGTTTCTCTAATACACTGAAATCAATCTGCGATCGATTAGATTGAAATCTTGTTTTTTCTGGACTAGAAACAGTCAGATTAGGCGGAAAACTATCATTAGTTCTCAGCAGTCGAACATCTTTAATTGATAAACCGAGAATACCTGCCAGTTGCGCTGTTTTAAAAAGAGTTCTCACTTGCTTATAACTATCAGCTTCACTTTGGAATTGGAGGATAGAAATATCCTTTTCAGGATGAATAGCAAGTAATTGCAGGTGGCGATCGTCCGTGAGTCGTTGCAATCGTTTGAGAAGTTTCTGCTTCTGATCCTGGATTTCTTCAACAGTAAGGGGAGAATATAGCTCCCAAACAATTTGATGGGTTATGTCTTTCATAGTTCGATCGCCGAGCGATCGCTTCTGATGCGATCGTTACCTCTGAACGCCATCTTAGCAATTTACTATCGCATCAAAACAGAATTTCCCTTTTTTGTAGAAAAAATTATTATTTCTGAGATAAATAGTAATAAACTGGCTGCATCTCAAAAATGTAAATCCGTTAAATCCATCTAAATATAAATATTTGCTAAAATTGTAACAAAGATTGCAAACAAAAACATAAAAGTTAACTATCCTGGGAGGATATTTCATTGAATTTGTAGTATGCAGTTTTGTGAGATCATGTTCAACTCTTCTCAATCTTTAGTTTCTTTTTTACAAAGATTATCCAAACAAAGTGCGATCGCAGTTTTTGGGATTGGCTGTGTTGTTATAGCCGGGTGGTGTTTTGATATTGGTCTGCTTAAAAGTGTCCTGCCTGGACTCGTGACCATGAAAGCCAATACAGCATTTGGCTTTATCTTTGCTGGACTTTCCTTGTGGGCATTTCATCAAACCCATCAAACGACTAAAACTCGTTTTATTGCAGTTATTTCGGCTATTTTAGTCTTTCTAATTGGATTTTTGACCCTGACTCAATACGGTTTTAATCTCGATTTAGGTATCGATCAACTCATTTTTAAAGAATCTGTCAATGCGGTGGCCACAGCTTCCCCCGGAAGAATGGCATTAAACAGTGCCTTAAACTTTTTTCTGGTTGGAACAGCTTTAATTTTTATTGTCTTTCCCAGGAAAAGTTATCTTTCTTCTCATATCTTCAGTATCGTTAGTTTTTTAATTGCTTATTTAGGATTACTGGGCTATCTTTACGGTAACGCCTATTTTTATCAATATGGTTCTGCTTTTACCGCGATGGCACTCCATACCGCGATCGCATTTATTTTACAGTCAATCGGTCTTGTTTTTGCTGCTCCTAAACGGGGAGTTGTTGCTATCCTAACCATGAATAATGCTGGGGGTATTTTAGCACAGCGTCTTGCCTTGGCTGCTGTTCTTATTCCTCCCCTAGTTTGTTGGTTTATTCTCTTGGGTTATCGCTATGCAATTTACACCGCAGAATTAGCAATTTGTTTATTAGGGATTATCAATGTTATTATCTTTTCAACTTTAATTTGGGGCAGTGCTAATGCGTTAGGAAAAATAGATCGCAAGCGTCATCAAGCGGAATTAGAATTGCAACAAGCTAATGAAGATTTAGAGCAAAGAGTTAAAGAGAGAACTAGGCAACTCGAACAAACTCTATTTGAATTAAAAACAACACAAACTAAACTCGTCCAAACTGAAAAAATGTCTAGTTTGGGACAGTTGGTTGCCGGGGTGGCACATGAAATTAATAATCCCGTCAACTTCATTTATGGTAACTTAATTCACTCCGAACGCTATACCCAAGAAATCTTGGGTTTAACCGAACTTTACCAAAAATATTATCCCGAAAGCGTACCAGAAATTGAAGACGAAATGGAAGCGATCGATTTAGAATTTCTTAAGGAAGATTTACCTCGTTTAATTGGATCGATGAAATTGGGGGCCGATCGCATCCGGGAAATTGTTAAATCTCTCCGCAACTTTTCCAGAATGGATGAGGCACAAGTCAAAGCTGTAGATATTCACGAAGGTATTGAAAGTACCTTAATGATCCTGCATAATAGACTCAAAGCCAAACCCGAACACCCAGAAATTAAAATCATTAAAGAATATGGCAATATTCCCTCGGTTGAATGTTATGCGGGGCAACTTAATCAAGTGTTTATGAACTTGATTTCTAATGCGATCGATGCCCTAGATGAATACAATCGCGATCGCACCTTTGCCGAAATTCAAGCCGATCCCAGTTACATTCGCATTCAGACTTATTATGAGAATAATGCTGTGAAAATTGCGATCGCGGACAACGGTGCAGGCATCCCAGAAGAGGCACAGCAAAAGTTATTCGATCCCTTCTTTACCACCAAACCCATTGGCAAAGGAACTGGGTTGGGTCTTGCTATCAGCTATCAAATTGTCGCTGAAAAACACCAAGGAAAAATCATTTGCACTTCTCAACTTGGACAGGGTGCAGAATTTACAATTCTCCTACCTCTACAGCAAGTTTTCTCCAAAACAGCATAAATAAAAATAGAATAAAAATAGAGATGTTAGATGTTAGATTTAACTTCTCTATTTGAGTTCATAAATTTTTACTACTTTCCTTTGCAAACTGGGGAGGGGAATCTGTTTTCTCTACCAATTGTTCATCGAGGGCTTTTCTCGCAATTTTGGTCACAAAAACTGTTACTGCAGCCGTTGCAATAAAGCCAACAATACGAATAATCCAGGTTATCGTACTATTACCTTCACTACCACCCGCACCCAAAGTGGCTAAATTTCCAGCTAATGAACCCAGATAAACATACATGACTGTACCTGGCATCATGCCGATCCAAGAGGCGATCGCATAGTCTTTTAAAGAAACTTGGGTCACACCAAAAGCATAATTTAAGAACACAAAAGGAAAGATGGGGGAGAGTCGAGTTAACCCGACAATTTTCCAACCTTCTTTAGCAACTGCTTTATCGATCGCCTTAAATTTTGGTTGGCTTTCAATTTGCTTAGATACCCAGCCTCTGAGAAAATAGCGTCCGATAATAAATGCTACTATTGCGGCTAAAGTTGAGGCAATAGATACATAAATAGACCCTTGTACAACTCCAAAGATAACCCCTGCACCCAAGGTTAAAATTGCCCCAGAAATTAAGGCAACGGAAGCGATAATATAAATACCAGCAAAAACAATGGGACCCCATATTCCGAGGCCATCAATCCAAGTTAATGTATTTTGCAAAATAGTGTTAATATAGTCTGTAATGCCCAAAAATTTAGCTACCACGATTAAACCTACAATAACAACTGCGATCGCAATAAACTTAAAAATTGATTTGAGTTTACTGTTTTTTTGATTTTCAACCATTTTGAGAAGACTCCAAACAATAGGAAATAGTTTTTAAAAACCTGTCGGGTCTATATTCCCCACATTAATCAGACTTAAATCAAAGCACCACCACAGCTAGAACCACATCCTGCTGTACAACCATAGCAATATTTTGCTGTTTGTATCTCCTGAATTAGATCTAAACTATTCAATTCTAGTAATTTGGCAACGGTAATCGTTTCTCCATTGGCCATTTTTGCTGGTAATTCCTCCATCTGATTAAAATCGCAGTCGTAAACATTACCTAAATAATCAATAGACAGTTCATTTAAGCACATTAAATTCTCAAGGGTGCTAGAATTGTAATGACTTTCGAGAAATTTAACGTAAGAATGCAAAATTTCTTGACGCTGTAAATATTGCTTTGTGCGACCGACGGGTAAATTTGTAATGGTGAATAAATGATTGAATTGAATGCCAAAATGTTCGTTTAAATACGCCTTATAATCTTTTTCTAATTTCTGTTGATCGGGAGTCAAAGAAAAATTCTCATTTTTGGGTAAAGTAGGATTATAAACCAGATCGAGCATGAGGTGAGGATCGGTTCCATAACCGAGTTTATTTAAGCGTTGGATGGCGCGAATAGATTGATTATAAACCCCTGCACCGCGCTGGCGATCGACATTGGTTTCTAAGTAACAGGGAAGAGATGCGACTACTCTAAGTTTATGTTGGGCAAAATATTCGGGTAAATCTGTAAATTCGGGTTCAAAAAAGATGGTTAAGTTAGAACGCACTATAACTTCTTTTCCCTGTTTTCTGGCAGCTTCAACAATAGGTTTAAAGCCATAGTTCATTTCTGGCGCACCTCCAGTTAAATCTACTGTTTTAATTTGCTCAAAGCGTTGGATTATTTCGATGAGTTGTTCGCAGATTTCAGGGGATAATTCTTCTGTGCGCTTGGGACCAGCTTCTACATGACAATGGGTACAAGCTAAATTACAACGCCGTCCTAAATTAATTTGTAAAACTGTAATTTCTTGCTTGTTAAGAGATGCGTTAAGTTTTTGGAAGAAGGGGGTAATTTGAGCCGTAGATTTTTTTGTTTGCGGAGGGGATATTACCATAGTTGTAATGCTTGGGAATAACTAAATTTGGATAAACTATAGCATAGATATCAAGGATGAGATATCAATGCGTTATGGTTTCTTGCTGCGAGTTTTATTCAATCGGATATAACTGAAATTTCCCTGAGATTTGACTGGATAGATACAGAGAATCTGTTTTATAAGTCTTTATTTTCTTTAAATAAAATTAAAATAAGAAAAACTAATCTAAAGTATTATTACAATATTCAATCGGATGGCAAAGGGGGTGCGTCGGGGGTCTTGATGGATATCACCGATCGCTTGTTGGTTGAGGTTGGCGATCGCCTGCTAGAATGCGTGCGAAAAAACGATGTGGAAGCATCTCTTCTTTCCCTAGCAGCGTAGTCCTATCTCTCTATTGTTAATACTCTAAACTCTTGTCAAAAAGCGAAACTTTGCGATACATTGATAACATCCGGGAATATCTGAGAGATTAAGTTGAGGGAAGGCGCGATGAAAAAGAGAACAAAAATCTGGGGCTGCATCCTGGCAGGGGTGGCAAGTGCGGCAATACTGCCCGTCTCTGGGATGGCA
>NZ_JACSWA010000582.1 GCF_016888125.1 Spirulina sp. CCY15215 | reverse complement strand
GTTTGGTCTCCAAACCCTCTTGTTCTTACGCAATTCAATAATATTCCGCGTTTGGTCTCCAAACCCTCTTGTTCTTACGCAATTCAATAATATTCCGTCCCCTCGTAGGTGTTTGGTCTCCAAACCCTCTTGTTCCTTAAATGAGTAATTCAAATGAGTAATTCGATTATTAATGGGCGCTATGAACTCAAAAAACGCTTGAGTAACAAGGGTTCTCGAAAAACCTTTTTAGCCCTAGATACCGAGACAAAAAAACCCGTTGTGGTGAAGATTCTCCTCTTCGATCGCGATTTCCAATGGCAAGATCACAAACTTTTTGAACGGGGTGCAAATGCCTTGCAATCTCTCTCTCATCCTCATATTCCCCGCTATTTGGATTATTTCGATCTCAATACCGAAAAAGCCAAAGGATTTGTCCAAATTCAAAGTTATGTTCCTTCTCCATCTCTTCAGCAACATCTCGATGCGGGACGGACTTTTAGTGAAGGAGAAATGCAACAACTTGCGAAAGAGATATTAGAGATTTTAATTTATTTGCATAACCGTCAACCTGCTGTTATTCATCGCGATATTAAACCCAGTAATATTCTTATCGGCGATCGCTCGGGCAACCATATCGGTACAGTTTTTCTAGTAGATTTTGATTCCGTACAAACCCACGGTTCCGCACAACCTGGAAGCACCATGACAATTGTGGGTACTTATGGTTATATGCCCCCTGAACAATTTGGTGGGAAAGCATATCCCGCTTCAGATTTGTATAGCTTAGGAGCAACTTTAATCGCGATCGCAACAGGAAAACATCCCTCAGATTTACCACAAAAAGATTTACGCATTGAATTTGAAACAGAAACTAACCTGAGTCCAGATTTTACCTATTGGTTAAAATGGCTCGTAGAACCTAGTCGTGATTTACGCTTATCCTCTGCACTAGAGGCACTAGAAGCATTAGAAAAACCCTGTTTGCCCCCCAAACCTATCCCCACAAATCTTGCTAGGATCGGTAAACCAAATGAGAGTAAAATCATTCTGCGCCAACAACAAAATAGCTTACATCTCATCATTCCTGCTTCCGGATTCAGTCAACATAATTTCTCAAAAAAAGTTACTTATTTTGTTCTTTTTCTCGTTGGTTTTTCCCTATTTTCCTCTTTCATTTTCCCCTTTATTTTCTCCTTTATTTTTATCATTTTTGCTATCTTACAAGGAGAATTTTTAGCATTATGGCTCCTTATCTTTTCGGCGATTACTACCGGCATTGGTTTTATGTTTATGTGGCCTTTTCTGAAAGGTTTGTTCTGGGAAACACACTTAGAAATTGATTCGGTCAATATTTTGATGTATAATAAGATGCTGATAAAAGTCAACAAAAAAAGGGCATCCAGACGCGATTTTTTAGCATTAAGATCGAGATCCAAAAAGGGCATATATTCTCATCCTAGATTGCTCCTCACCACTCGTAATCAAATCTTTGATATTCCCAATCTCAATGCGGAGGAGAAAGACTGGTTAGCCGAACAAATTAGTCAATGGTTACAAGTTCCTATTGATGCAAATTAATTTTCCTCCCTCCCCTTGGTCTTAAAAAGCCAAAAAAAGAGGGGCAACCAAAAGCGCTTGCCCCGGATAGGGATAAAGAAATCGATCTTTCTAGAGAATTCCTTCTTTTTCTGCCATAAGTACCATCAGATCGATAACACGACAAGAATAGCCCCATTCATTGTCATACCAAGATATGACCTTAAAGAAATTAGAGTTTAACTCAATTCCCGCCCCAGCATCAAAAATACTAGAATTAGGATCTCCCTTAAAATCCATCGAAACAACACATTCATCGGTATAACCAAGAATGCCTTTTAAATCATTCTCAGAAGCCGCCTTCATCGCCTTGCAAATCTCTTCATAACTGGTGGCTTTTTCGGTTTTAAACGTTAGATCCACCACAGAAACATCAGGAGTAGGAACTCGCAAGGCCATCCCCGTTAATTTGCCTTTTAAAGCCGGTAAAACAAGCGTCACCGCTTTTGCTGCACCCGTAGAAGCTGGGATAATATTTTGCGTTGCACCCCGTCCCCCGCGCCAATCTTTTTTACTGGGTCCATCAACAGTGGGTTGAGTTGCAGTCATGGCGTGTACGGTGGTCATTAAGCCTTCAGACAAGCCAAAACTATCATCAATGACCTTTGTAATGGGAGCTAAACAATTGGTCGTACAGCTTGCATTAGAGACAATGGTATCAGTGGCAGGATCGAAAGTCTCCTGATTGACTCCGAGAACTATTGTTTTGATTTTGTCGGGTTCCTTGGTGGGTGCAGACAGGATGACCCGCTTGGCTCCTGCTTGAATGTGCTTGTTTGCGCCATCGTAATTGGTAAATAGTCCCGTTGCGTCTACCACATAATCAACCTGGCGATCGCCCCAAGGGAGTTCGCTAGGGTCTCGCAAAGCTGTACAGGGGATAAAATGACCGTCGATGGATATCCCTTCTGAATTGCCCTCTACAGTCCCAGGAAAGGTGCCGTGGGTTGAGTCGTACTTGAACATATAAGCAAGTTGTTCCGGGGGAAAGAGGTCGTTAATACCGACAAATTCTATGTTGGGATTTTTGACTCCCGATCGCACGACTAAGCGACCGATCCGACCGAAACCGTTAATCGCAACTTTTAATTTAGCCATTGAGCAAACTCCTTCCACAGACTGAATTGTTCTGGGTCAACTTCTCCGCGATCTAGCGCGAAGAGATCACCATCCTCAAACTTAACGACAAATGCCAACTGTATCGAGGAATTTTCTATTCTTTTAACAGAACTCGCGATTGATTTATGATTACAGTGATTCTTGCTAATTCATCCAAAGACTATGCAACCCATTCGACAAGGGGATGTCCTCCTCCAACCCGTCCCCAAAGCAACAGGAGAAAAACTTACTCATCTCACTCTCGCAGAGGGGGAAGTGACAGGACATTCTCACCGTATCAGCAACGGTGAGGCGGAATTATACGAACGAGAAGGAACTCTGTTTCTGCGAGTTTTGTCCGATACTGCCACTTTAACCCACGAAGAACACCAGGCGATCGCAGTACCGCAAGGGGACTGGCTAGTGCAAATTCAACGGGAATACGAACCCGAGGGATGGCGCTATATTACAGATTGATCGCTGTTATCCTTGGGTGGCGATTCTCGAAAAATCGTGTTATGCTACAGAAGTAACACAATTAAGGAGCGATCGCCATGAGACTGAAGCGATGGGAGTCCCCTCGTCGTCAAGGACGCAACCATAAAGGCAAGGGTGGCTCTGCACGACACCGACAACTGAAAAAACAACAGCAAATGATGCGGAAAAAGCTCAAAGGAGAACCAATTCAAAGTCAAAAACAAAAAGACCAGCGAAAGGATAATCAAAACAACAATAAAAACCAACAAGAAGGAAAAGATACTTATTCTTTTCCTTCTTCTTTTTTAAGTATTTTTTAATTAATACGAATTAATAACGCTTCATTGCCCGTTGCATATCCCGCTTATCATCACGTTGTTTAATAGACTCGCGTTTATCGTGAAGTTTTTTCCCGCGTCCTAACCCGAGCAGAACTTTAACCCAACTGCCTTTAAAATACATTTTCAAAGGCACGAGAGTTAAACCGTCTTTTTCGACTTTACCAATTAACTTATTAATTTCCTTCCGTTTGAGTAATAACTTGCGAGTTCGTCGGGGATCGTGGTTAAAATATTGACTACTGGCCTCATAAGGAGAAATATGCACATTAATTAAGACAGCTTCACTGTTACGAATCAGCCCATAACCATCCCGTAAATTGATTCTCCCCGCGCGAATGGACTTAACCTCCGTCCCCACTAATTCAATCCCCGCTTCGTAGGTTTCGAGAATTTCGTAGAGATAGCGTGCCTGACGATTATCGGCAATAACTTTAATACCGTTGCTTTTCTCGCCCATATTACCCTTAAACTGTTCTAATTTGAGACTACTTTTTTTGACCTAGTTTACCATTATAGCTTGTTCTGATGGATTTTTTCAAAGGCTATCTTGCGGCCCTTGGCGATCGCAATTTTGTCCTAATGGGATTAAAAGTGGCCGCGATCGTCAGCAATTTAAGCATTAGTCTCCAGAAAATTCTTGATTTGGGTTTTAATACTAACCAATCTTTTGCGCCCTTCTTTGTTCCTAATACTAACAGTTGCGTTGTGAAAATATCCCTCAGCAAGGGCAGAGAGAACCTCGATATTAAACGAACTAGCATCGTCAATATCTTCGATAACTCTTGGTTTTTTCCCTTTTATTTTTTCTGCTAATTTCCCTCTTAATTCTGCATCGAGAACGCGATCTAAATACTCATTAGAAAGTTCTGGTTGCAAGCGCAAATAGCGATCGCTATCTTCCTCATTTTGCAAAATAATTTTTCGAGAAATATATTCATCAATATCTAAAGGTGCATCCATCAAAATATCAACAATTCGCAGTCCCCATTGTGTCAGTCCCCAATGCCTAGTTTCTTCGTAGGGATAACCTTTGGTTGCTTCTCCTGTACCGATAGAAAGAATGCAAATATCCTCCAATTTATTCCCCAAATTAATTGCCGAGGCGATCGCGCAAGCGGCAGGATTATTAGCCCCAACTCCTCCATCAACCATTGAATAAGTTATACCTCTGTAATTGAGAGGATAAGCAGGGAAAAAAGTAGGTGCAGAAGCAGAACAAACACAAGCCTCCCAAATCTCAATATCTTTATACCATTCTTGATTTCTCCAAGTTTTAAAGAAAATAGGAGTACGACTGAAAGTATCATAAGCTGGAATTAAAAGTTTAGGTGCTTTACTGTTTTGATGAATTTCAGCTAATGTTGCAGACCCTAATGCTTCTTGTAAAACTTTTTGTAAACCTGCGTGGGAAAATTTGGGTGCAGAAAGACCACTTTGTATAATTAAAGGTATTCTTTGGGGGAAAAAATAGCCTTTTCCTCCCCAATAGGGAAAAATCCTGCGGCCTTGTTCTCGATAAAGCTGTACTAATTGTTCTCCCGTTTTACCGATCGCAACTCCTGCGGCCAAAATCGATCCGGTAGAAGTTCCGGCAACAAATTGAAAGTATTCTTGTAAAGTTTGACCTGTTAGAATATTAATTTCCCGTTCGATGAGAGAAAGCAGTTTTGCAGAGAGAATTCCTCGCATCCCACCCCCATCAAGGCTTAAAATTCTATAAACCATCTTACCAATTATCAATTACAATTATCAATTACAATTATCAATTACAATTATCAATGGAGAAAGGGGTAATAAATAAATTCACTCTTCTTCGTTCTTTGGGATTTCATCTTCATTTTTTACGATTTCATCTTCATTTTCCCCTGTTTCTTCTTTACCTTTTCCTTTTTCATCCATTAATTCGTGAAAGCGATCGCGTCCTGCATCATAGTCTTTACTGGCATAACCTAACACGGTGCGAACGATCCATTTCTGCGGTTTCCCAGCTTTGAGAAGTTGCGCGATCGCATTGCGTAAAAAGTCTTCTTCATTGACAAATTCTTGTTGAAACCAGTCTCGCATTTGATTGAAAGCCGTGCGATTATTGCTCTCATTTCCTTCCAGATATTTTTCTCCCAAAAACTCCTTAAATCCTTTGCCCGAATCATTGCCCAAATCTTGAGAATGCTTTTTATATTCTGTTACTCTGGTTTTACCCGTCAATTCTCGATAAAAAGAATTCAGGGTTTTCACTTCGACTCCAGGTAGAGAAGAATAAACAATATCCGTGGCGATCGCCCCTAATAAAACATTGCCCAAAAACTTCACTTGTGTGATCGGTTCGACGCGATCGGAAATACTTTGCAGGCGACTCGATAACAATGGTGAGATTGCCCGTTTAATCAGCCAATTTCTCCCTTGAGCAAAACCGCGATCGCAGTGCATAGCACCAACAAGAGCTAGAAAAGCTGATCCAAAAGGATTATTTCTTTTTTGACGTAGCACCGCCCGGTCTTCTTTTAGTGCTAAAAAGGGATAAGATTCCCCTAAACCCAAGCGAAACCAAGTTTTAGTTAGTTGCTCTCCCCCAACCAGTTTTTGCAGTAAGCCTTTATACTTGTCCACGGGAAGATAAGGACAATTGTAGTAAAGATAATGGGTTAAGGTGAGTTTATAGATCGCTTCCCCTAAAAACGCCAATCGTTCGTTATTGGCTTCAGGATCTCCAAATTCTTTGGCATAAGATGCGTGACTCAACGCTAAAAATAAAAGGTCCGGCTGTTTGAAGTTAAACTCAATTTTTTGTTCGATCGGGGTATGATTCCAATTCATCAGAAAAATGGGTAGAAACCCCGTCCTGATCGCCATAGCGGAGGACGGCTTTATATTAGTCTCGTTACCGCCTTGGATTAGTCTGGTCAGAATGGCTTGCTAGATTTTTCTTTCAAGCCTCACGCCTAAAGGCTGAGGTTTCTGACCTTACAGATGCGTAGGGGGTTTATACCTACAATAACGCACTCCCTGCACGATCGGGCTATTTCTTCGGCGATCGCGATTTTTTCAGTGTGAAAACGCGATCGCCTTCCCCTTCTGCGCTAATTTTACTTTTTCGATACAATCTGATTAGTCTTTTTAGACTCTATTTCTGCGATCGCCTTTCGTTAATTTCATGACTACCTCTTCAACCTCCCTGGAAGATTCTCCCCTACCTACTCCACGTCCCAACGATTGGCGGCTGTTTCTGCGACTGGTTCCCTACGCTCGTCGTAATGGTAAACTCTTTCTAATTTCTTTGCTTCTTTTGCTCCCAGTCTCCATTGCAGGGGTGATTCAACCTTTAATTATCGGACAGGCCATCTCGCTTTTACGGGGAGAACCAACTTGGGCAATTTTAACAGGTGTTTCTTTATCCACGGGCATTGGCACTTTAATTAAAATCTTACTGGTTAGCATTGCGATTCGCCTTGCTTTTGTTTCCTTGCAAGGGTATCTCGTACAAAGAGTCGGTCAAGAAATTACGGCCGGAGTGCGGGAAGATTTATTCAATCATGTTTTATCCCTTGCTTCTAGCTTTTTCGATCGCACTCCCGTGGGACGATTAGTAACGCGAATTACTAGCGATGTAGAAGCATTGGGGGATGTCTTTGCGACGGGGGCGATCGGTATTCTCAGTGATATTATTTACATTATTGTTATTGTTTTTACCATTTTTGCGTTGGAATGGAAATTAGCATTAATGTTAGTCTTGATGCTCATTCCCGTCTCAGCTTTAATTATCTTTTTTCAACAACAATATCGCAAGGCAAACTATCGCGCCCGTGAGGAGCTTTCTAAACTCAATTCTATGTTGGCGGAAAACATTTCTGGTATTAATATCGTGCAACTCTTTCGCCGGGAACAATTTAATTCCGAAATGTTTCGTTCTATTAATCAAAAGTATCGCGAAGAAATCGATAAAACAATTTTTCACGATTCGGCGGTTTCAGCGACTTTAGAATGGGTTGCTTTAGTGGCGATCGCCGGAGTTTTATGGTTAGGAGGAGTTTTAGTTTTACAAGATAATTTGACTTTTGGCGCACTTTCTGCATTCATTCTCTATGCTCAACGTTTATTCGATCCTTTGCGAAGATTTGCGGAAAAATTTACCATGATCCAATCAGGATTTACGGCGATCGAACGAATTGGAGAATTAATGGATGAACCTATTGAGATTCGCGATCCGAGTGGAAATACAGAGAGCGAATTTTTAGAGGGACTTGAATGGCGATCGCAGAATAAACCAGGAGAAATTCGCTTTGAAAATGTTTGCTTTGGTTATAAACCCGATGAATACATTCTCCAAGATTTAAACTTTACCATTCGCCCTGGAGAAAAAGTTGCTTTGGTGGGACCCACAGGAGCAGGAAAAAGTTCAATTATTCGCCTTCTCTGTCGTCTTTACGAACCCAGTAAAGGCAGAATTATTGTTGATGGCATTGACATTCGTGATTTTCGTCAGGCACAATTGCGGCGTTATATTGGTGTGATTCTGCAAGAAAGTTTCTTATTTGCTGGGGATGTCAAGCGCAATATTACCTTGGGTGAAAGTTATTCCTTTGAAGAGATCCAAAAAGCGTCTCAAGTTACCAATGTTTCAGACTTTATCGAACAATTACCCCAAAGTTATAACACCCAATTGCGAGAGAGAGGAACAAATCTTTCCGGAGGACAAAAACAATTACTAGCTTTTGCCCGAGTTGCCATTCGCGATCCTCGAATTTTGGTACTAGATGAAGCCACTGCCAGTTTAGATGTTGCAACAGAAAGACTCGTTCAAGAAGCCTTAGACAGGCTATTAGAAGAACGCACAGCAATTATTATTGCTCACCGTCTGTCAACGATTCGTAACGTCGATCGCATTTTAGTCTTGAAACGGGGTCAATTAGTTGAATCTGGAAACCATGATGAATTATTAGCACAAGATGGTTTATATGCTAGTTTATATCAATTGCAAATGCTAGGCACAGAATAATCGTCTTTGAGAATTGGTAAAAAAGTACATTCGATCTTTAAAAAAATATTCCCAAGGATTGGTAATTTTAGAGGTTTTTGATAGAATCGAGGCAGCATCAAAATAGTAGTTATCCTATTTGAAGTAATATCGATACTGTTACCACGAGACTTTTTATGTTATGAAAGCAGCTAGAAAATTTAACAATATATCTCCAAACCCGCCGAAGTCTAGTTCTCAGCCATCTCGTGCCTATCGTTCTCGCCCGAAAAAGCGAAATGCCCATATCGCAAGAGCTAGTGAAACAATTTTAAAACTAGCGATTAATGGTGGTTTATCCGCAGTGGCGATCGCCACTTTGACCAATTTATTTCCCTACTATTGGGGACAGCGAGCCAAAGTACAAGCCGTTCGCATGGAAGTTCGAGAAGCTGAGTACAAAGTTACCCGTTTGCGTGCTAATCTCAATCGCAGTTTCGATCCTTCTCAAGCCTTAAATGTTATGCAAGAACAAAGTGCAATGTTAGCACCCAACCAGCGTCGCATTGTTTTAATGGATGAAGACGAAAATAGATAGGGCGATCGCACCTGGAAATTAAATAGGAAACTTTTGTATTGTAAATCTTTTGTTCTCTATGTTGAAATAATCATCATTTTTTAACCAAAAAATAAACATTCATGATCCCTTTTCCCTTGACTTCGATCGCACCTCGTGCTTCAAAAGTAAACTTATCTTTTAACTGTTCGTAAACCCTTTGGGAAACCTGAATTTTCCCTGGAATGCCGAGAGATTCCATGCGACTTGCTGTATTGACTGCATCCCCCCAAATATCATAAACAAATTTTTTCTCCCCAATGACTCCAGCGATCGCATCTCCAGAATTTAAGCCAATGCGTAAATCAAACTGATAAGCATTTTTAGCGTTTAATTTCTCCATTGCTTCTAGCATCGCCAAGGCTAAATTAGCGGCATTTTCTGCCGGATTTTCTAGAGGTTTGGGTAAACCTGCAACTGCCATATAAGCATCCCCTACAGTTTTGATTTTCTCCATCTGGTAAAGATCGCTCAGGCGATCGAAGCAGGAAAAAACATCATTAAGAAACGATACAACTTCTTGAGGAGAAACTTGGCTAGAAAAGCGTGTAAAATCAACCAAATCGGCAAAAAGAATCGTCACATTTTCATATTTCTCTGCAATTAGTTCGGGTTTATTTTTCAGTTGTTCCGCGATCGCCCGAGGGAGAATATTTAATAATAATCTTTCCGATTTTGCCTGTTCCTCTAGCAAAGCTATTTCTGCTTTTTCTCGCTGTCTAATTTCTACCGTTAAATTAAAATTGTTGCGACGGAGTTCCATTTGCCCGATCGCTTGACGACTGAGGGATTGCAGGGCGTTTAATTGTTCTGGGGTCAATTCTCGAGGTTTACTATCGATCGCGCAGAGAGTCCCCAAAGGCAACCCTTCCGGAGTCACCAAAGGCGCACCAGCATAAAAGCGAATATCGGGATATTGCAGCACCAAAGGATTGCGCTCAAAGCGCTCGTCTTCGAGGGCATCGGGGACAACCATCACTTTGTCGGGTTCGAGGATGGCATGGGCGCAAAACGCGGCATCTCTGGGGGTTTCCTCTGCATCCAGTCCTACCTTCGATTTAAACCATTGGCGATCGCGATCGATCAAACTAATCAAAGCAATGGGAGTGCCGCAAATTTGAGCAGCAATGGCAGTTAAATCATCAAAATCTTGTTCCGGCAGCGTATCGAGAATCTTGTATTCTTGTAGAGCTTTGAGGCGATCGGCTTCATTATTTGGAAGCAGTGCAGGAACCGTGACAGAAGGCAATATCGGGGCAGATTTTACAGATTGTTTCAACCCCAAACGCTTTAAAAAATTGGCGATCGCTTTCACAAAATTATTTAAAAACAAAATTTTCCTAAATTAAAAATCGAAAAATTACAATCTTATCGCGAACCCTCAGTTATCGAGGCACTGGAACTTGTTTGAGCAAAGAGGCAATAATTCCCTCTATTTTTACCCCGTCTAATTGAGCTTCCGGTTTAAGGATAAAACGATGGCGTAACAAAGGAGGCGCGATCGCCTTAATATCATCCGGGGTAACAAAGTCCCTTCCGGATAACCATGCCTGTGCTTTACTGGTTTGCAACCATGCCACAGTCGCCCGTGGAGACGCACCCAAAGCCAAATCGGGAAGTTGGCGGGATTTCTGTACCAATGCTAACAAATAATCTAAAACACGCTCCTCAATTTTAACCTGCTGCATTTCCCCACGGGCTGCGATAATTTCCTCGACTCGCGCGATCGCGTCAACCTTAAGCAGATCGAGACGATGGGCGCGAAACCCCTTCTGCACGTTGAGAAGCATTTGTTTTTCCGCTTGAGGATCGGGGTAGTCAATATGCAGTTTAAACAAGAAACGATCCAATTGCGCCTCGGGGAGGGGATAGGTCCCTTCAAATTCCAACGGGTTTTGCGTCGCAATGACCCAAAATAACTCGGGGAGAGGCAAAGTTTCCCCATCTAGGGTAACTTGTTGTTCTGCCATTGCTTCGAGCAGTGCTGCTTGAGTTTTGGGAGGAGTGCGGTTAATTTCGTCAGCGAGGAGAATTTCTGTAAAAATAGGACCTTTTTTCAAGGTAAAGTTGCGACTGTTGAGATCGAAAATATTGGTTCCTAAAATATCCGAGGGAAGAATATCGGGAGTTAATTGTACCCGACGAAAATCAGCACCGATTAACTTAGCCAATAATTTGACCATCAGGGTTTTCCCCGTCCCCGGTACTCCTTCGATAATAACGTGACCTCCACTTAATAAAGCAACTAGCAATTGCTCTACGGCGGTTTCCTGACCGACAATGAGTTGGGAGAGGGCTTGACTCAGATGGGTAAAAATTGATTTGTCTGGGTTCATAAGAGGCGATCGCGTTAATAGCAGTTAAACCAACCCATATTTTAGTAGAATAGGGCTTCTGTAGAGTAGAAAAAGACTGAAGCAATGGATAAGAAAACCGCATTACTCGGGGCGCTTGCTGGCAAAAATCGAGGGCTTCTCACAAATGAACTCGATAAAATTGCCATTCTCGATGCGATCGCGAAATTAGAAGATGAAAACCCGACTCCTAAACCCGTGAAAGCGACCCATTTACTCGAGGGAGACTGGCGTTTGCTTTATACTACCAGTCGCGAATTGTTGGGATTAGATCGTTTTCCTCTCTTTCAACTCGGACAGATTTATCAATGCTTGCGTCCAGAAACAGCCAAAGTTTACAATCTCGCGGAAGTCATTGGTGTACCGTTTTTGGAGGGTTTGGTCTGCGTAACGGCGACTTTTTCTCCAGCTTCCGAACGTCGTGTTAATGTGAAATTTGAGCGCTCTATTTTTGGCTTACAACGCTTTCTCAGCTATCAGTCTCCCCAGGAAATCATTAAAAAAATTGAATCGGGTCAAAAGTTCCCTCCTCTTGATTTTAGTATTGCCAGCCGCGATCGCCAAGGTTGGCTCGATATTACCTATCTTGATGACAATTTACGCATTAATCGCGGTAATGAAGGGAGTGTTTTTATTTTAACCAAAGACATAAGATTATGATTTTTATTAATCCCAAAACCGACCAAAACTTTATTATTGCTATTTTAGCTTAATTTAAAGCATTCTTCCTGATGGCGATAGAGAACCTCAATTGCCAGGATCATCGGTTTTAGCGGCGATCGCGGCCTTCAGTTTACCAAAAGCGGTTTTTTTTGGCGCGATCGTAATCTACACTAACTGGTTTGCACTAGTGGTCTGTCAAGGATTTTTTGACGGGTAAAGCCGTATCGCGACAACCCTAATCCTTCTCTTGGTCGATTGGATATGCTGAACTAAATTCAGCATCCCTCGACCGCTTTCAATGGATTTTTCGTATGAGACAGCGCTTGGGGGATGCTGAGGTTTCCTCAGCATATCCAACCAAGTAAGAAGGGATTTTCAATCCGATGGCTCTTCGGGCTATACTCTCTGTGCTGCTATCAATCAATAGCTAATGATTTATAAATATGAAAATCGTCTCTATAAAAATCAAAAACTATCGGGTCTTTGAATCCTTAGAAATAAAGAATATCCCAGCTTTTTGCGTCATTATTGGAGCTAATGGCACGGGTAAATCAACCCTATTTGATATTTTTGGCTTTCTCCGCGATGCCCTAAAAAACAATATTCGCCAAGCCTTGCAAGTTCGTGGTGGATTTAACGAAGTCATCACTAGAGGAAAAGAAAAAGAAAATATTGAAATAGAACTTAAATTCCGCATGGAAATCTTGGACATCGAACGTCTAGTCACCTATAAACTCATTGTCGGGCAAGAAAAAAGACGACCTATTATTAAACGAGAAATATTACGCTACAAACGCGGTGAATATGGTTCCCCTTATCATTTTCTTGATTTCCAAAAAGGTAAAGGATATGCCATTACCAATGAAGAGGACTTTAAAAGCGATGAAGAATTAGAGAGAGAAGAACAAAACCTTGAATCGAGTGATATTTTAGCAATTAAAGGTTTGGGGCAATTTCAACGCTTTAAAGCAGCAAATGCCTTTCGTTCTCTAATTGAAAATTGGCATATTTCTGACTTTCATATTAGTGATGCTAGAGGCAGTAAAGACGCACTCTATGCCGAACATCTTTCCCCCACTGGAGATAATATAGCAATAGTTGCCCAGTATATCTATCAAGAACACCCCGAAATATTTAAGCAGGTTATCAAACGAATGCAAGAACGAATCCCCGGTATTTCTAAAGTAGAAGCAAAAAATACTGAGGATGGTAGACTAATTCTAAAGTTTCAAGATCGAGCCTTTAAAGACCCATTTATCGATCGCTATGTCTCTGATGGTACAATGAAAATGTTTGCCTATTTAATATTACTTTTTGATCCAAAACCTCATCCTTTATTATGTGTTGAAGAACCCGAAAATCAACTTTATCCAACTCTCCTAATAGAACTTGCTGAGGAATTTTCCAGCTATGCTTCTAGAGGTGGTCAAGTATTTGTTTCGACCCATTCTCCGGATTTTCTTAATGCTGTACCATTAGAAAGTATTTTCTGGCTCAAAAAAGAACAGGGTATTACAACTATTGCTAAAGCAAGTGAGCATGAAATGCTGAGAAATCTAGTCCAAGCAGGAGATTTACCCGGCTACCTTTGGAGTCAAGGCTGGTTTGAAGGAGTTGCTCCCTAATGAGTTATAATCTAATTTTTTTACTAGAAGAACCTTCCATGAAAAATATTTTAGATTGGCTCTTACCTCAAATTATTCCTGATGAAATTACCCATATTTGTATCCCCCATCAAGGCAAACAAGATTTGTTTCGTTCGATCCCTAAGAAAATCAAAGCCTTTCAAAATAGTCCTGATACAAAATTTATTATCGTCCACGATCAAGATTCCCATGATTGTAAACAACTAAAATCTGAACTTTTAAAACTTTGTCAAGATGCAGGACAACCTACAACCCTAATTCGTATTATTTGCCATGAACTAGAATCTTGGTTTCTCGGCGATCTTGCTGCTGTTGAAAAAGCCTAATGGACGCAAAGACTCAATGGTATAATTGTGATGTGGGCTGTAGCCAGTCTAATTCTATTTAGCGATTGTATTGGTGATAATTATCTCAATAAAGGGTTTATCTAGCATTTGCTTGACAACACACATATTATAATGTTAGACTGCGGGGGTTGAGAAATAGCCTTAGTTTACAATCTCATATTTTGTAAGGAGATTTGTTATGGATGATGTAAAAGTCGCTGGAGCTATTACGGGAGGAGCGGCTAGCCTAGTAGGAGCAGGTTCAGTTACAATAGCAACCATAACTGCACCCGCACCAGGGATTTTAGGTGTGATTGGGTTAACAACTACCACCACTGTGGCTTTACCCGTTGCAGGAGTTGTAGTTGCTGCTGGATTAGTCGGTTTTGGTATTTATAAAGGAGTTCAATTTGCCAAAAACCAATCCCAACCATCTAAGTAATTAAAACGTCTTGTGCTGCTTTTCCACAACTCTTAATTTTCAATATTCCAGACAGTTTTTCTGAAGAGGCTACAAGGCTTACAAAGCAATGATTATTGTGAACGCTGATCTATTTATAGATTAGCGTTCGGGTTTGCTTTGATTAAAATATCTCAATTTAGTATTTTTTACCTAGGAGTGTTTAAAAGGTGGATCAAATTGTAGATAAAATTGCAGCATTAGGAGTACCTGGTCTAGTCCTTCTAGTCGCTATGGCTGTTACAGGTTGGGCTGGCGCGGCAGCAATTACAGCAGCATTGGCTATGCTTGGTGGTCCTTTTGGAATGCTGGGAGGAATTGCTGTACTTGGACTTTTGGGATTAATATCTAAGGGATTAGCCGAATATGGATTTGAAAAAGTTTTTCGGGCCGTTGTAGATGAACTTCGCAAGAAAGGTAAGTCTAAATCAGACATTGAAAGGGAAGTTGCTTCATATCCTATTTCACGAGATCTAAAGTTAAAAATCAAAGATTATCTTCATGAGCTTGATTAGATTTAGTTAAGAAATAACCCCAGAAAGAGCCATTGTCTACCTCAAACCAACAATAAAGAAAAACACCAGTGAAAACGCTATAGTATTGGTATTAGATCGAAAGTGCTTGACAATAGCTGTTGAAGAAAGTTAAAATGTACTTGCCGTCTAATACATAGTTATGGGCTAAAATGTCTTGCAGGAATAACATAAGAGATAAAAAATATGATTTCAGATAACTTGGATAGGGTTCAAAGAACAATCATTAATATTCATCGAATGCTATTTGATGAAAGTCCTTCACCAATGAAATTGCAAAAATTGTGCTACTACGCTCAAAGTTATGCTTTGGCTGAAGGAAATCAATTGTTTGATGAAGATTTTCAAGCGTGGCAACATGGACCTGTTATACGTGGTTTATATGATAGGTATAGAAAATATGAGTGGCGTCAAATCAGCGAAGATATAGGTCAATCAGATGCTTCAATACTTGAATTTATTACTGATATTGTAAGTGCATACGGTAGGTATGATGGCGCTGCATTAAGCACTATGACGCATCGAGAAAGCCCTTGGTTAGATGCTCGCGAGGATTTAGATGAATCTCAAGGAAGCACTGCAATAATTTCCAAGGAATCAATGCGTGAATTCTTCGCTGCAAAATTACGGGTTGCTAATGTCTAATAGATTCGCCAAAATTGCTGAACAAGATGCAAAGGCAGTTAGTAGTGAAAAATTAAAGGTGTCTTTTGAATATATAGACTGGGAAACAGAAGAATTCTTTTTTCATGGACTAGAGCCTAAATATTATGAGAAGTTTTTCGAGTGTATCACTCAGATTCAATAATCTGTAGAAAAAGATATAGTACAACAAACGCACCCTTCCCTAACACCTAAGTCGATATTCAATAAAAATGGAACAAAAAATGAATTTTCTATAAGTGTTGTTGAAAAAGTGGCTGATAAATTATTTTTAGAAACAAGAGATAGAAACTCCGCAAAAAGTGAAGCAGAATCTATAACGATAAAGAGAGCATTTGAGGTCAGAGTTACTAAATCATACGGGAGAATACATGGATTTATTTGGAACAATATATTTCACGTTGTGTGGGTCGATCCAGCACATAATCTTTATCCAAAAAACGAATATGGCGTTCGCAAGCAACAGGATTATGCCACAGTTAAATCATTCTCTGGTGATGAGGTTATAAGGCTTAAAGATGAACTAAAAGCATTACAAGAAAAATATGATGAGTTATTTGCTATATGGGCTTCAAGTGATAACGTATAACAAGGCACTGTACTTAGACGGCAATTACACAATAGAGAAAACACCACCACCGCGATCGCCACCCATCTACAATCTCTATTTCAACCCCAAACCCGACGCATATTTAACACAAAACCAGGTAAAACCTCTTCACCTAATAACTCAGTTGGATTTGACAATATTTCTACTTCCGAACCCAGTCGATAAACCTCTACTTTTCTCTTTTTCGGATCGATTAACCAGCCTAAAACAGCGCCATTTTCCATATATTCCTGCATTTTTTCTTGTAGGGATTTCAGCGTATCGGAAACAGAACGCAATTCCACTACAAAATCAGGGCAAATATTAGCAAACGTTCCCGTTTGTTCAAGAGTTAGTGCATCCCAACGTTCCTGACTCACCCAAGAAGCATCAGGGGAACGAATGGCACTATTGGGTAAAGTAAATCCAGTCGATGATTCAAAAGCCTCTCCCGGTTCCCCTGAATTTCGCCACCAGAGATATAATTCTCCGGAAATACTCCAATTTTGTTTTCCTGTTTCCCAACCTGTCGGTGGATTCACAATTAACTCTCCTCCTGCGGTTCTTTCTAGTCGCAATTCTCGATTGCTGGCAGCTAGGACAGCAAACTGTTCTTGGGTAACATAGAGTTTAAGAGTTTTGGGGTACTCGAGCAATAATGTTTCGGTTTCTAGTTGAGTCGGTGTTTGTACCATCTTGACCTCTCAGATTGTCGAGATTAATGGGGAATTCTCTATCTATTTCCTTCAACTATTCTAGCCGATCGCCAGTATTAAAATTTGGCGATCGCAATCTTTAAATTTCGGGAAAATGACAAGCAACAAAGCGATCGCTTTCTTTTGATTGCAATAAAGGCATGGTTTGATGGCATTGTTTGGCTTCTTTAAAACAGCGTCCGTAGAAGCGACAAACATGGGGATCGGGGTCAATGGGACTTCTCGGTTCCCCTTTAAGATTAACAGCAGAATGGCGAGAATTAGGGTGCGGAATGGCAGCAATGAGGGCTTTGGTATAAGGATGCAAAGGTTGGCGAAAAAGAGCATTTGTGTTGCCCATTTCGACAATTTTACCTAAATACATGACAACAACACGATCGCATAATAAACGCACCACATTGAGGTCGTGAGAAACGAAAAGATAACTCATTCCCAATGTTTCCCGCAAGTCTGCCAAGAGACGCAAAATAATGGCTTGTACGGAAACATCTAAAGCAGATGTGGGTTCATCGAGGATTAAAAGTTTGGGGTTGAGGGCGATCGCGCGGGCAATTCCTACTCTCGCTTTTTGTCCGCCGGAAATTTGGTGAGGAAAGCGAGTGAGAAGTGTTTGGGATAAACCGACGCGATCGGCAAGTTCTTCAACGCGGTTTTGCAGGCGATCGCTTTGGGAAATATTACCTAAGCGCTTGAGAGGTTCTGCTATACTATCAAAGGCGGTAAAGCGTGGATTTAAGCTATCGTGGGGGTCTTGAAAGACTAATTGGATTTGCGATCGCATTCCATGACGGGCAGCTTTTTGAGCGGGAATGCGGGCAATATTTTCCCCTGCAAACCAAATTTCTCCTTCTGTCGGGTCAATTAAGCGAGTAATGAGACGCACGAGGGTTGATTTACCGCATCCCGATTCTCCCACAAGTCCCAAACTTTCCCCGGATGCCAGAGAAAAACTCACATTATCCACTGCATGAAGTAAATGTGAGGGCGGTTTCTTCCCAAACCCATTAAAAACACGATTTTGTGTGGGAAAAAACTTCTTTAAATTGTTAACTTCCAGAATATTATTCATAGTTGATAGTGGATAGTTGATAGTGGATAGTTGATAGTGGATAGTTGATAGTTGATAGTGGATAGTTGATAGTTGATAGTTGACAATAGTTGACAGTTGATAGTTGATAAATTTTCCCCTACTCCCTACTACATCCTGCTACTCTCAAAAATGATTATGACAAGCAACTTGATGATTATTTCCGACTAATTTTCGTTCTAGGGGAACTGTATCGCATTGAGAAGAAGCCCGATCGCAGCGATCGCGAAACCGACAAAAAGGGAGTTCTCCTCGTAAGTCCGGTAAGTTACCAGGAATGGGAATGAGATGCGCTAAATCCTTTTCAGGGTCAGGGGTTGCGGCGATCAATTTGGCGGTGTAAGGATGGCGGGGATGCTGGAATAAGTCCGAAGTTTTTGCCGTTTCGACGATGTGACCTGCGTGCATGACTACGAGGCGATCGCAATATTGGGCGGCGAGTTCGAGATCGTGAGTAATTAAAAGAGTTGCCATGTGAGTTTGTGCTGCCAAGTCCACAATTAAATCCATTACAGCCGCTTGGGTAGTGACATCTAGCCCCGTCGTCGGTTCGTCGGCGATCGCCAACCGGGGAGAACAGGCTAATGCAAGGGCGATCGTCACCCGTTGGCACATCCCCCCGGAAAGTTCGTAAGGATAGGCATTATAGCGCCGTGAGGGGTCGGAAATGCGAACGAGAGAGAGGAGTTCTAAGACTCTTTCTCGACGTTGTTTTGGGGGTAAGTTTGCGTGTGCTTGCAAAACATCTTCAATTTGTCGCCCTATTTTACGAATAGGATTAAGTGCTGCGCGAGGATTTTGGAAAATCATGGACAACTCTTTCCCTCGCTTTTGACGCAATTGCGATCGCTTAATTTGTAGCAGATCGATGTTATCAAAAAGAATCCGTCCCGAGGTTATTTTACCTGCGCGATCGAGTATTCCCATTGTGGCAAAAGCAAGCACGGATTTTCCCGATCCACTTTCGCCGACAATGCCGACAATTTCTCCTGCTTTTAGATCAAAACTGACATTTTCAAGGGCGCGAACTGTTCCTCTGCGCGTGGCAAATTCAACAGAAAGGCGATCGACAGCGAGTAAGGTTTCTTGAGTAGTTTTTGGTTGCATTTCTTTCATGTTTTTTTCCTCGGATCGAATGAATCTCTTAAACCATCTCCAAGGAGATTAAAACAAAACACAGCAAACATTAAAGATAGTCCTGGAAACATTGCCAGCCACCATTCTCCAGAAATAATATAAGTTGCCCCTTCTGCCACCATAATTCCCCATTCTGGAGTCGGTGGACGCACCCCCAAACCAATAAAAGAAAGTCCCGCAGCATTGAGAATAGCCCAACCCATATTAAGGGAAATATGCACCATCATCACGGGCAGTGCATTGGGAAAAAGATATCTGGCCATAATTCGCCAGTCGCCATTTCCAGAGAGTTTTGCTGCTTCAATATAGCCTGCTTTTTTGATAATTAAAACTTCTGAACGAATGACGCGGGCATAGAGAGGAAGGTTAATAATTGCGGTGGCATAAATAATATTTTCCACCGTGTTTCCTAATGCAGCAACAATTCCCATTGCTAAAACAAAGAGAGGAAATGCCATAATTGTATCGATCGCACGACCAACGATATTATCAATCCATCCTCCCCAATATCCTGCCAAAACCCCTAATATACTTCCGATAAAGAAAGAGAGAAAAACCGCCGCGATCGCAATTCCTAAATCTAAGCGAGTTGCCACGATCGCCCGACTTAAAATATCTCTTCCCAGTTGATCTGTACCGAACCAATGTTGTAGGGAAGGGGGAGAAAGCGCGATCGCTGAGTTCGTTTCTAGGGGATCGTAGGGCGCGATCGCATTGCCAAATATTGCCAGAAAAATTAACGAGAGAAACATCAAAAATGCAACTAAAGTTAAAGTATTTTCTTGGAGAATATAGCGAGTCTGTCGAATTGATATAGTCATAATTTAATTCATAATTAATGAATGATATCGGGACATTATCTGCAACTTCCCTACAGTTAAAAACCTGCTCTAGGATCGATAATTCCATAGAGAATATCGATCGCTAAATTCAGAAAAATATAGAGAAAAGCCATTGTTAAAACAAATCCTTGTACTGGGGCATAATCTGAATTAATTAAAGCCTCAACTGCATAAGAACCAATTCCCGGCCAAGCAAACACTTTTTCAACTAAAATATTAGCACCGAGTAGGAATGAGAAAACAACTCCCATTGTTGTGATAATAGGTAGCAAAGCATTGCGAAAAGCATAGGTAAAAAGAATTTTTTCTGGTGATAAACCATTGCTTTTAGCGAGACGAATAAAATCGCTTCCTAATATAGTAATCATCGAAGCTCTAGTTATTCTTGCAAGAGGAGCAAGGGCAAAAATACCTAATGTTATAGCGGGTAAAATGAGATGTTGAAAAGCAATTACAAAAAGATTAAAATCTCCGCGTATTAAACTATCAAGTAAATAAAAACCTGTAAAATGTTCGGGAGGAGAAGATAGTAAATCTAAGCGTCCAACTGGTGCGGGAACAATTCCTAAGAGAAAGTAGAAAATATAAACCAGTAAAAGCCCAGTAAAAAAGGTGGGCAAAGAAACCCCCGCAGTCGTGATAAAACGAGAAAGATGGTCTAACCAAGAATTGGGTTTTAATGCGGCTAAAATGCCCAAAGGAACGGCAATGATAAAAGCAAAAAGGACTCCTGCTAGTGTTAATTCTAAAGAAGCTGGCAAGCGAGTAACGAGATCGTAAATTACTGTTTGTCCTGTCGTTAAAGAAACACCTAAATTTCCTCGGATCAGTTCTCCAATATAGATAAAAAACTGTTCGATCCAGCTTTTATTTAATCCTAATGTTTCTTGTACTTGCGCGATCGCTTCTGGTGTTGCAGATGCACCTGCGAAAAAAGCGGCAGGATCTCCCGGTAGCATTCGGGTCATTATAAAACTAACAATGATGACCCCGATCGCGCTGGGAATTGCTGCTAATAATCGTTGCAGTATAAATTGAGGAGTTGAATGCTTGGACATTTTGAGAATATTATAGGGTTTGATCCCCCTCAGTCCCCCTTAAAAAGGGGGAAGTTAGAGAAAAAGAGGGAAGTTAGAGAAAAAGAGGGAAGTTAGAGAAAAAGAGGGAAGTTAGAGAAAAAGGAAGAAGTTAGAGAAAAAGGGAGAAGTTAGAGAAAAAGAGGGAAGTTAGAGAAAAAGGGGGAAGTTAGAGAATTAGAGAATTATTCGCTATTTTCTCTTAGATAACTAAACTTTCTTTAACTGTCGAAAATCTAATTGACGATGGAACCAATATTGATAACCTTCGATATTTTTTTGCATGGCGATCGAGAGATAAGGTTGAACAATGGGAATGCGAGGAACTTCATCCCATGCCATTTGAATAAACTCTTGCACAGATTTTTCATAATCTTCTTTTCCAGGTTCTGATTTTAAAGCGGTTTCAATCAATTTATCCATTTCTGGATTCTGATAAGAACTGCCGTTAAAGGTGGCATCTTGACCGTGATAAGCATAGAAGAAGAAATAATCAGGATAGTTCAACCAACCACCAAAATTATTAATAATCATGGGGCGACTTTTTTCGACTAAAACCGAACGAAAATTTGCGCTAGGTACTTTTTCTAAGGCCACTTTGATGCCAATTTCAGCCAGAGATTCTTGAATAAGAACAGATAAAGGTTCTGCCCATTCTTTTGTTCCTAAGTCAAAAGCCAACGTTGTTTCAAAACCATCGGGATAATTAGAGAGAGATAATGATGCTTTCGCTTGTTCCATATCAGTCTTATATGGACTCGGTTGTGGCCATTCTGTGCTATTAACTTTTGTTGATTTTGCATCAAATTGTTTGACAGCTTCCCCATAAAGTGCTGTATCAAAGATAGCTTGATATGGCATTGCATAAGCAACAGCTTGTCTGACTTTGACATCAGCAAAAGGATTAGGTTTTCCTGTTAATTCTTCTTTTGTATTCAGATCGACAGAGTAGAGACAATTTTCAATCGGAGTTGAAACGATCGCATATTTTTCGGTTTCTTTGAGTTCTTTTGTATCTTTTTCGGAAAGACTGAAGTTAATATCAACATCCCCTTTTTCTAATAAAGCGCGACGGTTTCCGGCTTCGGGAACATCGAGTAAAATTACTTTTTCAATTTGGGGTAAGGGACCCGATTTCCAGTCATCAAAGCGAGTTAAAACTAATTTTTTTCCTGGTTCAAAAGATTCTAATTCAAATGCACCTCCTCCCGCATCATTATTATTCACCCATTCCATTCCCCAAGGATCGTCCTCAGTGATATGTTCTTTGACCAATTCAGAGTTAATAATTAAAGGAATAGGAACTGCTAAATCGATCGCGGTAAGTTTGTCGGGACGCAGTAATTTAACTTGGAAGGTATAATCATCAATAACCACAAATTGTTCTGGCTTTTCTAATGCACCTGCTTTCATCTGAAAAGTGGGAAATCCGCCAACGGAAACAGCGCGATCGAAAGACCATTTAACATCATTTGCTGTCACGGGTTTCCCATCGTGAAATATAGCATCTTTCCGCAAGGAAAACGTGATTGATTTTCCTTCTTCTGTTTCCCAACTTTCTGCTAATTCCGGTTTTAATTGGGTATAATCGTAAGAAAGAGAGCCATCAGGACGAGTTTTTGTATCGAAGGTCATAAGGCGATCGTATAAGTTCCAAGATGAACCATAACCAGGGCGATTTGTCCCAGGACGATGAAGGTCTAAACTATTAGGAAATCCTCCCCCTTGTACCACTGTTAAAATAACTTCTTCATCTCCAGTTGATGCTGTAGTTGCAGCCTTTTCTGTACCAGAAGGAGAACCGCAACCTTTCAATGCACCTGCTAAAGCAAATCCAGCCGCAAAACTCGTTCCTGTTTTGAATAAATCTCGTCGTTTCATTTTCAGTAAAATTGGTAACTGTTTTCCAGTAAAATGTTAAAATAGCTACAGTTTTTTAGGGATTTAGGTTAAATCTCTGTGCTGTACTTGTTGAGGTGTAGACTAACAGATGAAAGTAAAGAAAATGGGGAGAAAAACGTAAAGAAATCGGGAAGAAGAAAAATGACACGATTTAGGTATTATTTTCCTCTAGGATTGGTGATTGCTATTGGTGTAAGTTTATCGGCGATCGCGGCTTGGTTTGTGGGAGAATGGGAACGATCCGCGCATCAGTTGGAGTTTCAGCGACAGACAGAAAACCTCGCGATCGCACTACAACGGACGTTAAATCGCTATAATGATGTACTTCTTTCGATTGGAGACTTTTATCAGGTTTCAGAAAACGAGGTCTCTCAAGCCGAATTTTCTCTATTTGTGCGGCGATCGATTTCGACTTATCCTGGGATTCAAGCCTTAGAATGGTCGCCTTTAATCTTACATCGCGATCGCCTACTTTACGAAGAATCCATGCAGCAAATTTGGGGTGATAATTTCGCGATCTTTGAAACAGAAAATAATACTTTGAGTGTAGCTAAAGAACGTAGCGAATATTTCCCCGTTACTTATATTGAACCGCTAAGAAACAATGAGGCTGCTTTGGGGTTCGATCTCGCTTCAAATTCCACTCGTCGCGAAGCCTTACAATTAGCGAGAGAAACGGGTCAAATTGTTGCCACGAGGCGCATTAAATTGGTGCAAGAAACAACCAATCAATATGGCTTTCTTGTTTTTATGCCCATTTATTATCCATTTCCTGAAGATACAATTGTCAGTCGGGGCGATAATATTAAAGGTTTTATTTTAGGTGTATTTCGCATTGGTGATGTTATCGAGGAAGCGTTGCAAGGATTGAACGATCGCATTGATTTTTCTTTACGCGATCGCGAAGATTTTTTGGGCTTTTATGATTCAGTGAATCAAGAGGCGATCGGGGAATCTGAAATAAAGAATGCTTTAAAAGAATCTCATTTTTTATGTTCTAAATCTCCTTTTTGTATTCGTTCTTTAAGTATCGGTCAGCGAGAATGGTTAATGGAGTTTTATCCATCTGAAAACTATTTGTTTTCATTACGATGGGGAATGTTATCAACTTTAATCATTGGTTGGCTTTTAACAATTATTATCGCTTTTTATTTATGGAAATGGCAAGTCAAAATACAACAAACTCGGGAAATGAGTAATCTAAAAATGCAGTTTTTTTCTACCACTTCTCACGAGTTTCGCACGCCATTAAGCACAATTTTAATCTCTGCTCAATCTTTAATTGATAATCAGCAAGATTTCTCAGAAGCGAAACGATTGAAAATCTACTATCGTATTCAAAGCGTTACTAAACGCATGACACAACTTTTAAATGATATTTTAACCTTAGCTAGAGCAGAATCAGGAAATTTAGAATTTACACCAGAAATTTTAATTTTAGAGCAATTATGCGGGCAAATTATTGATGAAGTAGAACCCGAAAATATAGAAAAAGCCAGAATTCAGATTGAGAATTGTTATCCCGATCGCCAAGTTTACCTCGATCGCAAACTCATTCGTTCTATCTTGACAAATCTGCTCGGAAATGCTTTAAAATACTCACCGTCCGATAGTTTAGTGCATTTAGAAGTATCGGGAAACTCTCAAGGGTTGGAATTTAAAGTTTGCGATCGCGGAATTGGTATTCCCGAGGAAGCACTAGAAAAGATTTACGAACCCTTTTATCGCGCCAATAATGTTGGTAATATTATTGGGACGGGGTTAGGTTTATCGGTGGTTAAAACTTGCGTTGAGTTGCATGGAGGGACAATTGCGATCGCTTCTCATCAAGAAGGAGGAACAATTTTTATAGTTAAACTTCCCCTTGCTGAGTAGTTTTTTTGGCGATGGCCTGTTGCCAATCAAATCGACTTGCTATACTATAAAACTCCACGGCCTTTTCTACATCTGGTACAGAGATTCCAATATGCGAGAAGTTTCTTGGATAGTTGCTCATGATAATTTCTCATGATAATTTCTCTGAGTGAAAGTTAACTTATAATTGTAACGCATCTGTGTTACAATTATAAGCATGAGATTACATTCACCCTACCCTGTAATAAAGTAACAAAACTCCATTTTCATATATCTTGTGGTCAGTCAACTTTAAAGCAGTTTGATGAATCTCTCCAGAAAAAAGTGGAATGCCTGAACCCATCAAAAATGGGTTTATTTTAAGAATTAGTCGATCGACTAAATGGTTGGCAAAAAGCGTAGTAGCTAAATTTGCGCCGCCACAAAGCCAAATCCCCTTACCTGACTCACTTTTTAGGGATTTAACTAATTCAACGGCATTTGCTGAAACAAGTTCAACATTGTTATCGGGACTTTCTCTTATACTGCGTGAAAAAAGATATTGTTTCATGTGCGAATAAGGGCTTGTAATACCTTCTTTCAAACCGACTTCATAGGTTTTTCGTCCCATGAGAACAACATCAAAACACTTGTTATCACCCCGAACACCCATTGAAGTGCGCCAGTGAGATGGAATAGTCTCAGGAAAAGAGGCACATATATCTGCAAGATATTCGCTATCTTGAGAAAAGCCATTATGTGAACCGTCAGTGTGAGCAATAAATCCATCAATGCTGCAAGCAACATAATATGTAAGTGTTTGCAATTACGCCTCCTTTTAAAGATTTTATACACAAGGTATGTCTGCTGCATTCGTATATAGGGTAGCTCAATGAGTTTCTATTTATCAAGTAGTTTCTAATCTGATTTAAGACGATATCCCAATCCATGTACGGTTTGAATCCAATCTTTAGCCGCACCTGCATCGCGTAATTTTTTTCGCAAACTCTTGATATGAACTTTCACTGTTTCTTCGCCAGGTGAATTTTCTAATGACCAAAGAGATTCGATCATAAAATAGCGATTTAAAACTTGTTTTCCATGACGCAATAATAATTCTAAAATAGCAAATTCTTTTGGGGTTAAACGTAGGAGGCGATCGCGATAAATTACCTCATAAGTACTGGGGTTTAAACTTAAATTTTCCCAACGCAGCACAGGAGTGGGTGCAACTTGTCCTCGACGGATTAAAGCGCGAATTTGCGCTAATAATTCCCCCAGATCGAAGGGTTTTACCATATAAACATCTGCCCCTGCATCTAGCCCCAAAATCTTATCATTAGTCGTATCTCGTGCCGTTAACATGAGAATAGGCAGAGTATGACCTTGCGATCGCAATTGCCGACACAAGCGAATCCCATCGAGTTTCGGTAAAGTAACATCAAGTAATAGCAAATCGTAGGCCAAGGTTTTTAAAAACTGCCAAGCCATTTCGCCATCCGTGGCAATATCAACGCGATCGCTTTTAGTCGATAGTGCTTCGGCTAAAGATTCTGAGAGTTGCAGATCGTCTTCAACGAGGAGAATTTGCATCGACTCGAAATATCGGTGACTTGTGCTTATTTTCTCTGTTTGGTTGAATATAATATTGTGTCGAAAGTTACAAACAATATACAATATTGCTCTTCTTTTTTAAAGAATTCTTCCCGAAGCCGATCGCTTTAAATATTTCCCTTTTCTTGCTTCTCCTAACCAGCGATCGCCACCTAAGTAATTCGTTCTTGCCAATATCCCGGTTTCCGATTGCCGTGCATGACAGCTACAACCAGAATATAATCCTCCTCAATTGTGTATAAAATACCATAGGGAAATTTTCGAGTTAAGCGTTAAGCAGCGACGAACATATTCCTCCACTATAGGCCAACGCAGAGGAAATTTGATAACTTGAAAAATAGTATTTTCTACAGAATTAATAAACTCTTGAGCAACTTCCCTGTTATGTTCTGCATAAAACTCAACAGCCTGAGAATATTCAATTAATGCTGCTGGATGAAAAACATATTTCATGACTCTAAAAGTTGTTGTCTAACTCGGGCGAGTGCTTCCTCTCCTAGAATTGGTTTTACCGAACCGTTTCGGATTTCATCTCGGCGTTTTTTTGCTTCTGTTATCCAGAATCTTTGAATTGTTTCATTAACATTCATTTCACCTTCATTAAGATCTAGACTTTCTACTAACTTCTTTGCTAAAAGCACCCTTGAAGCATTCGGTAAAGCAAGAACCTCATTGAGAATTTCATCAACCGATCGCATAGTTCTATCTCTCCAAAACTTCATTATTGCTATTTTAGCTTAATTTAAAGCATTCTTCCTGAAGCCGATCGCTTTAAATATTTTCCTTTTCCTGCTTCTCCCAACCAGCGATCGCCATCCACAATTAATTCTCCTCGCAGAAATACTTTCTCTACTTTCCCCGTTACTTCTCGCCCTTCAAACAGACTATAATCAACGCGAGAATGATGAGTTTTCGCGCTAATTGTTTGCTTTTTATCGGGATCGAAGAGAACTAAATCTGCATCACTTCCAGGGGCGATCGTGCCTTTTTGGGGGAAAAGTCCAAACATCTTTGCAGGGGCGGTAGAAACAAGCTGTACAAAGCGATTGAGATTAATTTTACCCGTTCTCACTCCCCCATCAAATAATAACACCAAACGCAATTCTACTCCTGGTGCGCCGTTGGGAATTTTAGCAAAATTATCTTGTCCGAGTTGTTTGGAATAATTAATCCCTAATGGCTGTTCATTAAAACAAAAAGGACAGTGATCTGTTGCTACAATTTGCAGGTCATCAAAGCGCAATCCTCGCCAGAGATGGTGTTGACAATGATGCTCTCTTAATGGCGGAGTCATGACGTATTTTGCCGCTTCAAAATCCGGGCGATCGTATTCTTTATTATCCAAAAATAGGTAATGAGGACAGGTTTCAGCAAAGGCAGGAATGCCGCGATCGCGTGCTTCAACGACGTTTTCTAGGGCTTCTGGGGCAGATAAATGGACAATATAAACGGGAACTTCTGCTAATTCTGCGAGGCGAATTGCCCGATGGGTGGCTTCTGCTTCCATTAAGCGAGGACGGGTGAGGGCGTGATATTGGGGAGATGTGTTACCTTGTTCTAGTGCCTCTTCAATTAATACTTGAATCACCGATCCGTTTTCTGCATGAAGATTGACCATTCCGCCGCGATCGCCGACTTTTCGCATTGTCCGAAAAATTGCTGCATCATCTACCATCAAAATTTCTGGATATGCCATAAACATTTTAAAACTGGACACTCCATCGGCTTCAATGAGACTGGGAAGTTCTGTTAAAACGTCTTTATTTACGTCAGTTAAAATGAGGTGAAAACCAAAATCAATACACACTTGAGGTTCCGCTAAAGCAAGGCGATCGTCGAGGGTTTTCTTGGCACTTTCTCCTTTATTTTGATAGGCAAAATCGAGAATGGTGGTGGTTCCTCCAAAGGCTGCGGCGATCGTTCCGGTTGCGTAGGTATCGCTGTTTCTTGCAATCCCTTGCATCGCTTCCATGTGGGTATGAACGTCAATTCCTCCAGGAAATACCAGCAAGCCCGAGGCGTTATATTGTTGGGCATCGGGAATGTCTAATTGTCTACCAATGGTTTCAATTTTGCCATTTTTTACGAAAATATCGCCGATATAGTCATCGACAGCCGTGACAATTCTTCCTCCTTTAATCAAAATTTCGGTCATGGCACAGTTTCCCCATTAGAATTCTCTCTGGAAGTTTAGTATCGGGGATTTGGGGGACGCGATCGCCAAAAAATATGATTTTCTTTAGATTTCTGTAATTACAATTTGAGGGCGATCGCTATATGTTGATTAATATGGGTTTGCGTCTTTTGGTCGTCATGCCCAGATCACAGAAATTTCAGCCGCGATCGTAAATGACTATGCAAAATTTTGACTGGAAAAAGCTCCAAAATGGTTCAGATATTCGTGGAGTTGCCCTCGAAGGGGTACCCGATGAAGCAGTAAATTTAACGCCTGAAATTATTAGTCGTTTAGGGAAGGCTTTTGCAACTTGGCTAACACAAAAACTGGGCAAACAAGCGAATGAGTTAACAATTTCTGTGGGACGCGATAGCCGCATATCGGGACCAGATTTAATGCAGGCTGTAATGACAGGAATGAGCGAATTAGGGTGTCATGTTTATGATTTTGGAATCGCTTCGACTCCAGCTATGTTTATGAGTACGATCGCGCCAGAATTAAACTGCGATGGGGCAATTATGCTCACAGCAAGTCATCTCCCTTTTAATCGCAATGGTTTAAAGTTTTTTACCGATCGCGGTGGTTTAGATAAAAAAGATATTAGCGATATTTTAGCTTTAGCAGCAAACAATAATTTTGTCAATGCGGCTTCAATAGGAACAATTTCTAAATACGATTTTATCTCAGTTTATGCGGCAGGTTTAGTTAAAAAAGTGCGCGATGGTGTGAATCATCCCGAACATTTTCAGCAACCTTTAAAGGGTTTAAAAATTGTTCTTGATGCGGGGAATGGTGCAGGGGGATTTTATTGCGATCGCGTTCTCAAACCTTTGGGTGCAGATACTACAGGAAGTCAGTTTCTTGAACCCGATGGCACATTTCCCAATCATATTCCTAACCCCGAAAATGAGGAAGCAATGGCGGCAATTTGTCAAGCAGTTTTGCAAAATAAAGCAGATTTTGGTATTATTTTCGATACGGATGTCGATCGCGGGGCTGCGGTGGATAGCGAAGGAACAGAACTCAATCGCAATCGTTTAATTGCTCTTATTTCTGCTATTGTTTTACAAGAAAAACCGGGTTCGACGATTGTTACTGATTCAATTACTTCTGATGGCTTGACGCAGTTTATTGAGTCAGAATTGAAAGGAAAACATCATCGTTTTAAACGGGGTTATAAGAATGTTATCAATGAGTCTATCCGTTTAAATCAAGAAGGAGAAGAATCTTGGTTAGCGATTGAAACTTCGGGTCACGGGGCGATGAAAGAAAATCATTTTCTCGATGATGGGGCTTACTTAGTGACTAAATTGTTGATTGAGTTGGCAAAATCTAAATTAGAAGGGAAATATTTATCGGATTTAATTGCTAACTTACAAGAACCCAAAGAAAGCAAGGAATTTCGTCTAAAAATTGAGGTAGAAGATTTTAAATCTTACGGGAATACAGTCATTGAAAAATTGCAAGAATTTGCAGCAACGCGAGAAGGTTGGCAGATTGTTCCTAATAATTACGAAGGGGTGCGAGTTTCTTGTCAATCTGCTGAAGAAAATGGCTGGTTTTTGTTGCGATTATCCCTTCACGATCCGGTTATTCCTTTGAATATTGAGTCTAATGTATCGGGTGGGGTGCAAAAGATTGTGACTCAACTGTTGGAGTTTTTTCCTCCTTTTGAATCCTTAGATTTATCTTCACTGAAAACAATGTAACAGTTGGCGATCGCACTGGAATATCTGAAACTCAATTCTTATCATCATTGCGATCGCGTTCTAAAAATAATTCAATAGCACGTCTTACTTCTGTTTGCATTCCAACTAAAGCGAGGCGATCGCGTTCTGAACGTTCGGCATATTCTGCAAATAGCCTTTCTAGCGATCGCACATCTGCGGTTAATGTAGCGATCGCGCTGGTATTTTGTGCTGCAATTTGCAATGCACCCAATACGATTTCTCGTAGGGCTTCGTTGTCTGTTTCTACAGCAGTAACGCGATTTTCTATGTTTTCAGATGTAGTCATGGGTTCTTGTCCTAAATAATATTATTGTATCAGCAAAAAATTGAAATGCTTGCAAACTGGAATGTTTGCAAGAACAAATCAACATTTCAGGTTTTTACGCTTGTTTGAAAAAGCGGATAATTTCCCGAACGCGATCGAGAAATTCGCTATCCTCACTCAATTGCGCGATCGCATTTTTGGCCTCCCTTGCAATGCGATCGTGATCTGCTTGGTTTTGTGCTTTTAAACCTTCGTGAGAACTCGCCAAATTGGTCAAATCTTGACGAATGGCCTCCAATTGACGCTGTTGAGATGATACAATCGAATCGGCGTTTTTAAAGTTGAGTTGTTTTTGCAATTCTTTGCTAGATGCTTCAACTTGTTTTAAGCGATTCCAAACTTCGACAATATCTTCACGAGGATATTTGAATTCATGACGGATGGAATGCAAACGATGGGCGAGATATTGATAAAATGAAACTGCTGGACGTAAACCTGTAAATAAAAGTGTAGCCGCAGAACTAACATAACCAATGCGACTTACTCCCGTCAGTGCGAGAAGATATAAACCCAATGCTGAAAAAATATGCAATCCGATCGCAACCCATAGCGATCGCTGCATGACAACTCGGACATAATTCAATTTTTCGCTATCAACGGGAATTTCCTTTTTTCGAGAGCGATCGGCATCCACAAGGACTTCTTTTGCACTAAAATGAATATTCCAAGGAATAGTCACGATCGCAATTAACCACCAAATACTGGCTAAACCGACAATCCAATCAATAAAACTACCTGCGGAAATTCCCAACCACTGCAAAATACCAAAAACGAACAGAACCAGAAGAACTAAAACGACAGTAAACCAGGCAAAATTGCCAACTTCTCTTGCATTCATAACGAAATACCAAGTTTGATTAATGCCAATTCTCGGTCGTTTTCTGGTATTTTTACGTCAAGGATGTGGTAAAATCTGAAGTGTCATATTGAATTAAATCGCAGAGATTAAAACAAAAGGCTGTACAATTAATGTCTTAAACATTTTCTCGGGTTGCGCGTTCCAATTACTTAAATCGTCCACAGAAGGTTTACAAATTAACTGTTCGCGGATCCACCGATCGACTACTTGCTTATTATCTTCTGCGATCGCAACCCCCACTGCAACTAAATCTAACAAAGGATTGACCACAATTAAAGCATCTCGACGCGCATGAGGCTGTAAGGCATTCCAATCGATCTCAGCGATTTCTTCTTGCAATTGAGTTTTTAAATCTGTTGTCATTATTTCCTCTCATAATTATCTCATAATCATAAAGCTAGGGTCTCATAATCATAAAGCTAGGGTCTCATAATCATAAAGCTAGGGTCTCATAATCATAAAGCTAGGGTCTCATAATCATAAAGCTAGGGAGCGAGACGCTCCCACTACAATAGCTGATAATTGTAGTGCGGGCATCTTGTCCACCTGCTCCCTATTTTTGTAAAACTGAGATGTACCCATTACAACTACATTGTTAAAGATTGAACATTAGTTTCAATTAACTTTGCCAAATCCTTTAAAAATGCAGCCGCATCAGCCCCATAAATAACCCGGTGATCGCAAGTTAAATTAACCTGCATCTGACGCTTAACGCCTAATAATCCTTCCGGGGTTGCGACAACTTGAGGACGAGAAGCCCCGATCGCCAAAATTGCCCCTTGTCCAGGCGGAAGAATAGCATCAAAGCGATCGACTCCAAACATTCCTAAATTAGAAAGTGTAAAAGTGCCGCTATTGTATTCATCCGGTTGTAATTGTTTGGATCGGGCGCGATCGACTAATCCTTTCCAAGTCCGAGAAAGAGAATAAATATCCTGCTTATCGGCATCTTTTAACACGGGAGTAATTAACCCACCATCGGGCATTGCAACAGCAACAGAAATATTAATTCCACTGGGATAGGCGATCGCATCTTGCACGTAAGCAGCGTTAACAATAGGATGCTTTTGTAAAGCCATCGCTACAGCTTTTGCTAACAATGCCGTCATCGTCACACCCTTGGCTTTAATTTGCTTGTAGAGTTTGTCTAACTCATCCGTTGTAATGGTATAGCCCACGTGAAAATCGGGAACCTCCACACTAGCCAGCATATTTCGTACCACCGCCTTTTGTAGCGTATTCATGGGCTTGGTTTCCCCTGGTGTCGCCGCAGCCGGAACATGAACGGGTTTTGGGGAAGGTGAGGCAGGTTGGCTAACCATTGTGACCGCCGGAGTTGTCGTTAGGGCTGTACTCTCGGCTGCTGTTCCCGTTGCGACTTCTACATCCTCTGCTGTGATGCGTCCATAGGGTCCGCTTCCTTGGATAGTTGCCAAATCAACCTTGAGGGTTTTCGCCAATTTGCGGGCGCGGGGAGAGGCGACAATTCTACCATTATGGTTGCTGGCAGCAGGTGTAGGGGCAGTTGTAGGGGTTTCGCTAACTGTAGGTGTAGGGGGAGTTGAGGGCGCAGATGGGGCTACAGGGGCGGAACTTGGGGAAGTCGGGGCTTTTTGTTTCGCCTGTTCGATTTCGGCCTCAGTTTCAGCGACGAAGGCGATCGCACTGCCGACGGGTGCCTCTTGTCCGGCTTCAACTAAAATGGTAGCCAGATAGCCGCTATAGAACGATTCCACGTCCATATCTGCTTTATCCGACTCCACCACGACGACGGTTTCCCCTTTTTCGACCTTATCGCCAGGGGATTTCACCCAAGAGACGATTTTCCCTTCGGTCATGGTGGAACTAAGCGCGGGCATGAAAATGTCGTGGATCATGGAACAATTATCAATAATTGATTATCAATTTCTTAATTATCAATTATTGATTCCCAATTATCAAGATTTTGGGGTCAGCAGAGGGCGCAATCTTCAGGAGAGTCCCTCAAATTTCAAAATCTTCAGTAATATCAACCCCTTCCCCGATCGCCTGAATTTGGAATCGCGTCCCGCATTTCCCGGCTAATGTCAGAGAAATTGATTCGCTGTTTTGTTCAACGGCGATCGCTTCCATGATTTTTCCGCCATCTGAGAGGAGATACAATTTCAGCCCTTGAGGGAGTTCGGTATCGGGAGGCAGGGGACGCAGGGCGATCTCAATGTCTAGCGTAGAATCACTTTGAGGGCGTAAGCTGACAATTAAAACAATAGTACGCGCTTTCGCAACTTTTCCTAAATCGATCTGCTTACAACGTTCGACAAGTCTCGTTTTGCTGGCAACATTGCTAGAGGAAGCCCCGAGTTTTTGCTGGGGAAATGAAGTAAAAATATCTTCAACTTTTTGCCATTCCGCGATCGCTTCATCTTCCAGCCACTCTCCTAAATTTGTTTGTCCTGAATCTGTTAAATGTTGCGATAAATTTTGTGCTGCTGTTGCTTGCTGCCCCCAATTTTCAAGCCAATCTCCCTCGACGTTATCAATATAGAGATCGATATAATCCGATCCTAAATTCAAACGATCTGCCTGCATTTTTTTGACTTTTTGTAAAGAAGATAAAAGCAGGTCGAGTTTTCCTGAATTCATATTTTTGGTTGCCTTTTTTTGAATTAAAGTGATGATTTTAAACTGAGTCAAATTGAGTAGAACTTACGCCGTTAAGGAGCGAGACGCTCCCACTACTGTGTTCTATAGTGATAGTAGTGCGGGCATCTTGCCCGTTAATGCGTAAGTTTGCCCGTTAATGCGTAAGTTTGCCCGTTAATGCCTAAGTCCTATTGAACTAGAAACTAAAACTTTTGTAACCTTCTGATTTCATGCGATCGCTATTAAAAAGAATTAAATTGCTGGCAGATTGGATAGAATCGGGGAAATTGGCAGGATCTAAGCTAACAAAAAGTCCTCTTTTAATATCCCAACATTTTAATGTCTTTTCCCATAACTTTATTTTTTCTCGCATTTGTTCTGATTCGCCCATTTTTGTGATTTGAACGCACAAACTGGTATTGGACTGACGACCGCTAACAATTAAATCGGTAGACATGGAAAAATCAATGATCTTTCTACATAATACATTCCCTCCCCGCTCTTGAATTTTTTCAACCAATAAATTAAGCTCCGTTGCATCATCGGCACTGTGTTTGCCAGATTTTAGACAATTCTTCCATTGAGAAAATTTGCGATCGCTACTCCTAAACCAAAGGGGAAAAAGTTCAGAATACCAATACGCGAGGGGAGGAGTCATTTCTTGGGCGAGTCTTTGTTGGCATTCCTCATTATATTCCTCATGGGCAGATTGTATTTCATTCTCTTGTAAAGTTAACCATATTTGTGCATCTTCAATGATTTCCGCAAGAAACGCCATTAAAAACTTGCGACTTGTCAGAAATCCCGCCTTCTCTTGTCCAGCCCATCGATCGATTTCCTTCAGGCGATCGGACAGATTTGGTTCGACGGTTGCAGCAATATCTATGAGTTTTTTGAGCATTGGCTCAATGTTTTTCGCATCAATTCGCTCTACCACGCTTCCCTAATTTTAAACTATAAATGATATCTCACTCTATTTCTACCCATTATGACTTAATTTTTGCTTTCGCAAAAATATGAATTTTTGTAAAAAACCGAGCAAAGCTGCATCATTCCCATTTCTTTCTGATGATTTCTGGTTCAACTTCTCTAAACCAACAAACCCCAGAATTTTTTACTTCCGGGGGCTGTCTCTTATTTGCCAATCTTATATAGCGCGATCGGCGTTATTGAATTGTCTTAGATATAACAAAACATCGTGAGGATTTTGTGAAGAAAGAAAACTTATCGAGAAAATTCTTTTAAACCAACGGGTAAACCAATTCCCCTTAACCAACAAACCCCAGAATTTGCATTCCGGGGGCTGTCTCTTATTTGCCGATCTTATATAGTGCGATCAACGTTATTGAATTGTCTTAGGTATAACAAAACATCGTGAGGATTTTGTGAAGAAAGAAAACTTATCGAGAAAATTCTTTTAAACCAACTGACGAAGACGCAAAACCGCCCCTTTTGCCGCATTGTACTGTGGGGGAACCAGGCGCGATCGCAAGTTTTCCCCCAATCTCGGTTCAATAAAAGGGGCTAAACCCCCCAACAAAGCACAAGGAAGAGGTTGACTCGTTTTTGCCGCTAATGCTTCGCCAATGCGATCGATATCCCTTGCAGCCTGTTGCAGCAATTCCACTGCGAGGGGAGTTTCGGCGATCGCCTGTTTGACAACAATAGGGGCAAGTTCAGCAAATTGCGTAGATTTTGCCTGGTTAACCCAAATAATAAACTGAGTCCAATCATCCTGAAAATGCGCCAAAACTGCTTCAATTAAGGGAGAATTATCTCCACGTCCATCTTGCCAGTGTAAGGTTGCCCGGACTGCTTCCAACCCCAACCAAGCACCGCTACCCTCATCTCCTTGAGGAAAACCCCAACCACTCACCCGCGAAACTTTTCCCGCGTCAATTTGATAAGCGACAACCCCTGTCCCAATGGCAATAACCGCCCCATCTTTGCCCCCATGCGCCCCCACACAGGAGATATAGCCATCAGACTCAAGAACCAACTTGCGAAAAGGATGGGGTTGGGCAAGAAATTCCTCACAAGCAGAAGGTACCTGAGTCCCCGCTAACCCAGCACAACAAAAGAAATTGCCTGCGCGGGCATTTAAGATAATTCCCGTGGGTAGAAGGGCTTGTTCGAGGGCAGTGTGAATCGATGTCCATGTATTCTCTACCGAGAGACGAATATTAGAGGTGCCGCTTTTGCCTTCTCCTAAAAGATTGCCGTTTTCGTCCTCAACGCGGACAATAGTTTTTGTTGCACCACCGTCAACACCGATAAAAAAATTGGGGAGTTTGGCATTTTCCATAAGGCGATCGGGAAATAAAAATAGCATTTGTATTATGCTATATTGTCCTGAGTCTAAAAACTGACATAAAAAAATATTTTCATGTTATGCTTTTTTGGTCAATCCTTTAAATAATTACTTTTGTTCTCAAAAGGTATTACAAAAACAATGCAATTCAAATACGGGAATCAAAAATCGAAAAAGAATAGTTTTACTCATGTAAAGCTATTCTTTTTTATTCTAGCAATACTGCCTATTATAAGAATTTTTCATGTCATTGCGACAACTGGTGCAAATAATCCTTCTAATCACGTCACTGAATACATTTCCTTTATCGATCGCGTCTTGACCAATCAATACAATTGGAGCAATTTATTTCAGGACAGTTTTTGGGCAGGCGGCCATCTATACATTACTCATTTTTTATCCAGAATATTTATTGTCTCGATCAGTGAATGGAATATTTATTGGGAGCTTTATACAGGACTATTTTTAGTAGTATCGTTTGCCATTTTAATTTATAAAGCAATAACCTTTAATCTACCTGATTCTTGGAAAAATGGACTTCTCCTCTTATTTTTAAGTAGTTTTCTTTTTTCGCCAATGACTATAGATATATTTACTTCTGACGATATTTCTATTCCCGTTGGTGCAACACTATTTGGACTAGGATTGGGGATTTGGGGCATAACTAGATTTGCGAATAGTTGGTTAGGTGTAATAGTTGGTGCTATTGGTGCAATAATTTCAGCATGGTCTTGGGGAGCAGGTCTAATCTGCTTTCCAACTTTTTTATTAGGACTCATAACACTAAATTATAATAAACTAAAATATTATCTTTTGTCGTTATTTTTTACTATTATTGGCATAATGCCTTATGCTTACTTTATCTTAATCGAGTCTAAAAATTCTACAAAAGAATTCATGTTTCTGAATGCTATTGTTTTTATCAAAGCAATAGGCTATCCCTTTACAAATGGAGAACAGTTAATTGAAATTGGTATTTTAGCTGTCTCAATTACTGGTATTATTTTCTTGGGTGTTAAATTATTTTTAATTAACCAACAAGGTTTATGGAAAGCGGCAACTCCATCATTAATGTTAGTGAACTTTGGGCTATTTAATTCTTGGCAAATTAGTAGTGTTCGCAATGGATTAGTTTCATGGTATTCTCCCACTTTAATAACCTTTTGGTTAGGGTTTATTGGTTTAACCTACTGCTTGTATAATCAAGATAGTACGATTGTGAAGATCGATCGTTTTAAAAAACAATGGATATTCTTGACCTTGGCAATATTAACATTTCTATATGCCATTTCAGGACTAACAACCATAGAAGATAAAGGTTCTTGGCTTTATGCTATAACTCCAGTATCAGCATCCTGTTTGCGACAATATCAAAGTTCTCCAACCTATTGCGAACACTATCCTTTTAGTATGTTTGGACGAGGAGATTTTGAGAGAATGCAAAGCATCGCAGAACCTTTACATCGCCATCGTTTAACAGTATTTTCACATCGGCAAACTCGAACCTTACAAGGAGATTTTGTTTTAAATACGGTACAGATCGAACGATTTCAAGATTCTCAACCTGTTTACTGGAGTTCTAATCGCGGAAAAAATCCTCTTCCTTTTTCCGATTACCGACATCTCAATGCTATCATTCCTACAGGGAATATTATTACTTGGAAAATAACTATTCCTCCCACTACTCAATCGGCAATTTTAAAAACAGCGATCGCACCAGGTCAAAATAACAAATCTCATGCTCTTGATGCTACTCTTTCCTTAAAAGATGAGAGAGGACAAACTATTCCCTTATTCTCCCAATCTTTAGCCAATTTCCGTTGGATACCCATACAAATTCCTCTAAGCGAATATGCAGGACAAACGATTATCTTACAGTTTAGTATCCAATCTGATTTACCCGAGCAGGTAGGAGTTTTTCGTTATCCTCAGATTAAACTACTTTTGGATCGATCTAAAACAGCTAAAACCCCTTTTATTGCTCCAGTTATTGCTCCATCTAATACTGACTTGAATCCTCAATTTATCTCTACCCATGCCAATGATTTCCAGTTTCCTATCCCACAAACCCGACTTGGAAAACTTTCTAATTTAAACCTTTTTCCAGAAAATGAATCAATAGTGACCCATATTTCAGAAGAACAACCCGGAAGTTGGGAATATGATTTAAAAGTTCCACTCCCCTTAATCAACTATAGTCATTTTTACTTCTGTATTGCGGCTTCGGAAACCATTCAACCGCGAATGAGCAGTATTAGCTATCGACTTTCCGGACAATTAGACTTTCCACACAAACAAGTTATTCATGTTCCCTTAATGCCAGATGAGGCAGAACATTGTTATAGTTACGATCTTAAACTTCTAGAACGCGATCGGGTAGAAAAACTAACAGCCTTGCGTTTTGAGCCAATTAATTTGCATAATAACGAATCTACCTCTCCCGATCGCAATACACAGAATTGGATTAAAATAAAACAGTTTCGTCTCGTTAAGGAACACTTGCAATCATCGCCATGAGAAAAACCTTTATTAACACCCTTGTCGAATTAGCAGAAAGCGATCGCCGCATTGTCTTATTAACTGGCGATCTCGGTTATACAGTTATTGAACCGTTTGCGGAGAAATTCCCCGATCGCTTTTTTAATGTTGGAGTCGCGGAACAGAATATGGTGGGGTTGGCGACGGGTTTAGCAGAAGCGGGTTTTATTCCTTTTCTCTATTCTATCGCCACGTTTGCCGTTTTGCGACCTTATGAGTTTATTCGTAATGGTGCCATTTTACATCAGTTTCCCGTGAGAATTTTGGGTATTGGCGGCGGTTTTGAATACGGTCATGCGGGGACGACTCACCATGCTTTAGAAGATGTGGGAGTGATGCGAATTCAGCCTGGTATAACAACAATTGTTCCCGCAGATTATCAACAAGCGCGATCGGCTTTATTGCAAACTTGGGATTTACCGGAACCTATTTATTTTCGCTTAGGGAAAGATGATATTAATACAATTGCAGGATTAAATGGCAATTTTGTTTTAGGACAAACTCAATTAATTGGTGAGGGGACAGATTTTTTGTTTATTACGATGGGCAATATTACTCGAGAAGTGAGTCAAGCAATGGAAACGTTACAAGATGAAGGAATTTCCAGTCAAGTGATGATCGTTTCGAGTTTTAATCCTTCTCCAGTAGAAGACCTTGTGAAGATATTACCGAGGTTTAAAGTTGCGATCGCAGTAGAAGAACATTATATTACTGGCGGTTTGGGTTCTTTTGTAGCGGAAGTAATAGCTGAAGAAAAATTAAACTGTCGCTTACTTCGTTGTGGAATCAAAAATAAACCCACTAGCATATCGGGAAATCGAAATTATTTACTTTCTTTACATAGATTATCTGTAGAATATCTCGTGCAAAGTGCAAAAATAGCACTTCAGAAAAGATAAATAAAATTAACGTAAATCAATAGCTTGATGATATAATTATGATATAATACAGGGTATTATTGAACTCAAGTATTAGTGATGAATACCTTAACATTAAACTTGGAAGCCGTTCGCCTATCCGACGAGCAATTTTATCACATCTGTCAAAATAACCGCGAACTAAACTTTGAACGAACAGCTAAAGGAGAATTAATTATTATGTCACCAGTTGGCGGAGAAAGTGGCAATCGAGAGTCCAATTTAATTGCCGATTTAGTGATCTGGAATCGTCAAACCAATCTCGGTTACACCTTTAGTTCTTCAACAATATTCAAATTACCCAATGGTTCAGATCGTTCTCCTGATGCTGCGTGGGTTGAGAAAGAACGTTGGGAAGCACTCACTCCCGAACAAAGACGCAAATTTCCTCCTATTGCTCCCGATTTTATCATTGAATTAAGATCGGCAACCGATAGTTTAGAATTATTGCGATCGAAGATGCAAGAATACATAGATTCAGGGGTAAAATTAGGATGGTTAATCAATCCCCAACAACAGCAAGTCGAAATTTATTGCCAAGGAAAAGAACAAGAAATTAAAAATCTTTCTGCAATATTATCAGGGGAGAATGTGCTACCCGGATTTAGTTTGAATTTATCCCAATATTAAAAAGGAGAAATTTAAAATGGTACAAACTATTCAAGCTCAAAATGTCGATATGCGCTATGCGATCGATAATTTTGGTATTCATTTCAATAGAGATGAGAATTTCTTCCGAGAATGGCAAGAAAACCTTCCTGAGATTACCAACTTACAGAAGCAACTTCTCGACCAAGTACAGGAGGGATATTTTAATTTACTGGAATATCCTCCCATGTTAGAAGGTGTGGTGAAAATGGCAATTTTAGATCCAATTTTGTTTATTGGAGGGTTTTTTCTCGATCCATTTTATGTAAAATCAGAAAAATCAATTGATATTGCGATTGAAGATGAAGATGTTCTAGTGCGAGGACGCATTGATAGTTTAGTGCTAAAAGAACGATTTTGGGTTATGGTGATTGAATCGAAAAAATTTGCTTTTTCAACAGAGGAAGGTTTACCACAATTGCTGGTTTATATGCTGGCAAATCCCCATCCAGAAAAACCGACTTATGGTATGGTGACAACGGGAGGGAGCTTTTTATTTGTCAAATTATTGAAAACTAATGTACCGCAATATGCAACATCTCGATTATTTGGAATCCGAAATTCTGGGGATTTATATGAAGTTTTGCGAATTTTAAAGAGATTAACCCAAATTATAACGATTGCTTAATTCACCTGCTAATTATTAATGGATAAAATATTAATTTCAATTATTCTTCCTGTTTATAATCAAGCCGATCATATTGGCGCGATCGTGCAAGAATATGAAGAAGCATTAGAGAAAATTCAACACCCTCACGAACTCATTTTAGTGGTGAATAATTGCCGCGATCGCTCCTTGGAAGTTTGTCAAGCATTAGCTAAAGAATATCCATCGGTTCGCATTGTTTACAGTAAAGAAGGGGGTTGGGGACTGGCAGTAAAATTAGGAATTACTGCGGCTAAAGGGGATTTAATTTGTTATACTAATTCTGCCAGAACCAGCGCTAAAGACTTGACATTATTATTATTATATGCAGTAGTTTATCCTCAAGTTATTATTAAAGCCAATCGTAAAATACGCGATAATTGGTTTCGTCGTTTGGGGTCGTTATTGTATAACTTAGAATGTCGTACTTTGTTCGATCTTTCTTATTGGGATATTAACGGAACTCCAAAAATATTTCCCCGACAGTGCGATCGCCTACTCCAATTAACTCGCGATGACGATTTAATTGACGCAGAATTTAATATTATTTGTCGCCAAGAAGGTTATCCTGTCCTAGAAGTACCGATTTTTTCAACTTCTCGTCATAGCGGGCGATCGACGACCAATTTAAAGTCTGCATTTAAGTTATATTGGGGGGCATGGCAAATTTGGCAACAGAAAAAAGGGAAGAAAGAAAGATGAAAAAACAAACTATAGAATTAGCCGAAATTTGGGAACAGCATCATCAAGAATGGCGAGATCATAAGCAAATTACCTCTCAATGGCAAGAAGCTAATGAAACCGATCCCAAACTATTAGAATATGAAGCGAGAGGCGATTGGTGGGATGTTTTAGAACGGTGCAGTATTACCCTATTAATAACGCGAGAATATGAGCATTTATTAATGGGAATGCAAGTAAAAGCAGGAAAACCAAGGATTACTTATACTAGAATGCCTCATCCTTCCGGTTTAACCGTCGATCGCGATCGCGGTATTGTTCATATTGCCAGTACCCGCAATCCTAACCAAATCTATGATTTAATGCCCGTTAGGGATACAATTTCTCGGTTGGATATACCCGAAGAAAAACGAGAAGATCGCCCTCTAATTCCCGTGCGATCGCGTTTTTATCCTGGATGTTTATACATTCACGATTTGGCAATCATTGGGGGAAATTTATATGCCAATGCCGTCGGACAGAATGCGATCGCCTTACTCAAAAATGATGGCACGTATCGGCGCGTTTGGCATCCTCATTGTATTGAAAAAGAGGGAGAACCCATATTCGGACAAAATCATATTCAACTAAACTCTATCGCTGTCGGAGAAACCCTCGAAACTTCCTATTTTTCTGCCTCTTGTGCAGAAGTTTCTACATTACGTCCAGGACATCCAGATTTTCCCGTTGATGGACGAGGAGTTATCTTTTCAGGTAAAACTAGAGAACCCATTGTACGGGGTTTAACACGCCCTCATTCCGCCAGATTATGCAAGAATAAACTTTGGGTAGATAATAGTGGCTATGGAGAATTAGGCATTGTAGAAGATGGTAAATTTGCTCCTATTTCCACCTTACCTGGATGGACGAGAGGACTATGTTTTTATGAGAATATTGCCTTTGTGGGAACATCTCGCGTTATTCCTCGCTTTCGTCAATATGCCCCTGGTTTGGACGTGGAAAAAAGTATTTGCAGTTTGCACGCTGTCGATGTACGATCGGGAAACATTTTAGGCAGTTTAATTTTCCCTTATGGTAATCAAATTTTCGCCCTTGACTGGGTAAACTGTCAGTTTAGTTCCGGGTTTCCTTTCCTGGTTGGAGAGGACTGCGATCGCGATCGCGATACCCGTTTATTTTATTCCTTTATCACCGATTAAAACTGCCCCATTACCCATTACCCATTACCCATTACCCATTACCAAAAAATGCAAGATTTCAAATTTTTAATGTTAGGCGCAATGTACGAAAATGGTGGTAATACAACCCACCGTTTTCTCGATGGACACCCGCAAATGTTTGTCTATCCCTTTGAGTCGCAAATTGGCACAAAATTGGTTAGCGATCGCATGAGTTCTATTTTTCCCGTTAAATATCGCTACCCTGTTTTTTCTCTCGATGCAACATCCTATCAAGATTATAAGGCAATTATTGATGAAGAAGGAAAAGTCAGAGCCAGAACGCCCCACGTGAGCAAATTTCGTCATATAGAGTTTGATTTTAACGACGATGAACGCTGCGAAATTTATCAGAAGTATATCGCAGAAACTGGGCGATCGCGTGCCAATAATGTCGCCGCTTTCTTTAAATCTACTTTTGATGCTTGGAAAGATTATAACCGCACAGGAAAAGAGCAGTTTTATGTAGGATATAGTCCTATTTTTGTTGTTGATGCACCGAAGATTTTAGAAGACTTTCCTAATGCCCATGTTCTTCATGTTGTCCGCAATCCTTGGTCTGCTTATGCCGATACGAAAAAACGACCCGTCCCCCATTCTTTGGCTGATTATATGTTAGGATGGACGCTGAATCAATATTATGCTTTGTTGTATCAAGAAAAGTACCGCGATCGCCTGCATATTGTTCGGGCAGAAGATGTTATGCAAGACCCTTATAATACCTTGGGAAAAGTTTGTGAAAAATTGGGATTAGAACGGGCAGATTCCTTAAAAATACCGAGTTGGAATGGTAAACCTTTAGAGGAAGTTTATCCTTGGGGAACCATTCGCAAAGCGACCCCAGAAGCGAACTTAGCCACAGCGAAAGAATTATCAACTGAAGAAATAGAAGAAATTCGCTTGCGAACTCGGCAATATTTGGAGGTGTTTAACTATCACGATTTTCTCGGTTAAAATTAGTTAAAATTAGTTAAGATATCGATCGTCCCTGCACAAACTACCATTCCCTCTAATCAAGAGAAAAAATGGACAAAAAAAAGGTTGAAAATACTTATCTCCAACAAGTTCTTGAAGAACAGGAAGAGGTCGATCGCCAACTTAAAAAAAGTCGTCCTCGATCCCAAGCATCCATTTCTGTACCGAAAGCCGTGGCCGCAGGTGCAGCCGTTCGACAAATGCCCGTACCTCGAGAAGATAAACATAGGGCTGTAGATTATCGAATTGTTGGTTTTTGGTGGTGGAAAAGCGTTATTGTTCCTCCCAATGTTTATGTCGTTCACACCCGCAGGGGACGCGATCGCCCTGTTCATATTGGAAGAGGGATTTCTTTTCGTTTTAATCCTTTAAGCGATGCTTTTTTAGTGATTCCTTCTGCCGTTCAAACTATTCTAATTAATGCCAGATGTATTTGTTTAGAACGGCAAGGAATTTTAGTACAGGCTTATGTTCAATGGATTATTGAAGATATCGACACCGCTTACTGGAAATTAGATTTTTCCGATCCCGAAGACCCAATGGGAATTGTTAACGTACAACTACGAGAACAAGCAGAAGCCGCGATTAAAGATAAAGTTGCCACCTTAAGTATCGATGAGATTCTCAGCGATAAACAACCGATTATTGAAGAATTAACCTATCGCTTGCGAACCGTTGCAGAAGGAAGTAATGAAACCGAAAATTCACAAGGATTGGGTTTAAAAATTGTCACCGTGCAAATCAAAGAAGCTATTGTTAGTTCTACCCAATTGTGGGAAAATTTACAAGCACCTTTTCGGGCAGATCGAGATAAACTGGCACGTTTAGCGGAACTAGAAAATGCTGGAGAAATTGGCGATCGCGAACGACAAGATCGACTCGCAAGCCAAACCGCAGAATTAAATGTGCAAAGTCAATTAGAACAATTACAAGCAACAAAAGAACGAGCAAAATACGATCGCGAATATACCGAAGAAAATCGCCGTCAACAACTTGCAGAAAATGCTTCCCGTCAGCAGATTACTGAAGAAAATACCACCGCACGAGTTCGCAATGAAGCACAATTAGAACTCGCCCTACAAGGGTTAGAATTAGAGCAGCGTCGCTTAACAGCAGAAATTGAAAATGTGCGCCAACAAATGCAATTAGAAGCAATTCAAGCACAACAAACCCGCGCTACTGTCTCTACCGAATTAGAAATAGCTCAAATGCGTCACCTTGACAATATTGCCGAAACAGAACGAGAATTAGCTTTAGAACAACAACGACGTAATATTGAAAACGATCTTTCTGAAGCGAATATTCAAGCACAACTGATTGCTAAATTACCAGAAATTGCCGAAAATCTTCCCGCCCCACAAGAACAAAAAACAACAATTATTACCACAGATGGACAAGAAACAGCAGCCAATTCACTGTTAAGTTTTTTAGCGACTGCCTTCAGTTTGGGGCAGAATTTCTTTCAGCAGCAAACTTCAGAAAGAAAAGAATCGGAATAGCGATCGCTTATTGAGTAAAATAATGTAAAATCAACATAATCATTAAATTTGAGGGAATTACATGAATAACAAATTAAAATTTATTTCTGTGGCTTTTGCTTTATCAATGGGACTCACAACGGTTCTTATGAAACCGAGTTTTGCTGATTCTACTGCTGATTTACTCTTTATTTTCCAATGTGGTGAATATGAGATTGAAATTTGGCAATCTCGTTTTTTCAATACTTATCTTTATCGATCGCAAAGTCCCAAAGGAAATTTAAGTTTAGATGATGGTTTGGTGCAAAACCAAGAAGGAATTGCTGTTTATAAATTTATCAATGGAAATTATCAATATGTGGTGTGGGGTGCAACATTAGATGATCCCAATACTGGCGTATTGGAGGTGTATCATCGCAATCGGCAAATTCTGCAAAGAACTTGTCAGAAAAAATTATAAATAAGTCAAGAAAAGTATCTTGAAATTGTCCTGCAAAAGTATTAAATTATAATAATGAGTAAAATTCTAATTACTGGTGGAACAGGTTTTGTCGGAGCAAATTTAACAAGGAGACTCCTAAAACAAGGACATGAAATTCATCTTTTTGTCCGTCCTAATTATCAATCTTGGCGCATCCAAGATATCAAAACCGATCTCCGACTTCATACCGTAAATTTAGAAGATGAAGATGCTTTAATACAGCGTGTCGATCGCATCAAACCCGATCGCATTTTTCATTTAGCCGTACATGGTGCCTATTCTTCTCAAAATAATCTTCAAGAAATTATCAACACGAATATCATCGGTACAGTTAATCTTTTACAAGCCTGTATAAGAACAGATTTTGAGGTATTTGTCAATACTGGATCGTCCTCAGAATACGGTTATAAGGACTATCCTCCCACGGAAACTGAATGGTTAGAACCCAACAGTTATTACGCCATAACTAAAGCCTCAGCGACCTTATTTTGTCGCTACATTGCCCAAAATCAAAACCTTCGTATTCCCACCTTGCGCCTCTATTCTGTTTATGGTGCTTATGAAGAACCGACTCGCTTAATGCCAACATTAATCGCACAAGGTTTAAAAGGAGAATTACCCCCATTAGTTAATCCTAAAATTGCTCGCGATTATGTGTATATTGATGATGTTATTGAAGCATATTTATTAGCGGCGATGATGGATACTGGTGAATTAGGTGCAGTCTATAATGTGGGAACGGGAAAACAAACAACCCTACAAGATGTCATAGAAATAGCCCGTAAAGTTCTCAAAATTAAGGCAAAACCAGAATGGGGATCGATGCCCAATCGCCAATGGGATACTAATGTTTGGGTGGCAGATAATCGTAAGATTCAATCTGAATTGGGTTGGACTCCATACTATACCTTTGAAGAAGGGTTTAAAAAAATGGTAAATTGGTATAAACAGCAAAAAGAAGAGGAATAAACGATGAACGGAAATGCGATCGCAAAAATCATTCTCGAACAATCAAAACGCGCCCATGTAGGTCATATTGGGTCTGCCTTATCTATTGCCGATCTTGTTGCTGTATTATACGGAAATATTCTCAATATTCCCTCTCCCGATGATGGCGATCGCGATCGCTTTATTCTCTCCAAAGGTCATGCAGTTCTTGCCATTTATGCAGCATTATTTTTAAAAGGATGGATAAGCGAAGAACAATTGAATACTTATTGTGCTAACGGGAGTTTATTAGGAGTTCATCCCGAACATGAATTAACAGGAATTGACTTCTCTACCGGTTCTTTAGGACAGGGCTTATCTTTAGGAGTTGGTGCCGCATTAGCTGCAAAATTAGACAATTCTTCCCGACGTATCTTTGTTTTGATCAGCGATGCAGAGTGCAATGAAGGGTCGCTTTGGGAGGCAATAATGTTCGCCGCACATCATAAACTATCTAATTTAATTGCTATTATAGACCTCAATGGACAGCAAGCAATTGGTTATACCCAAGACGTTTTAAATCTTTCCCCAATGCGCGATCGCTGGCAAGCAATGGGATGGAATGTAAAAGAAATAAATGGACACGATCGCGCCGAAATTGTTCAAACAATAAACAATTTAGAAACAACTTCAGGAAAACCTCACGTTATCATTGCCAAAACAATTTTTGGTAAAGGTGTATCTTATATGGAAAATCAAATTAAATGGCATTATTTTCCCATGTCTGATGCAGAATATCAACAAGCATTGAATGAAATTGCTACATCGGTGAGTTAATTTACCCTTTCTCATTCCTAAACTTAAAATTAATCTGTAAATTTCTCCCTAAATACCCTCTAGGGGGATTGCATTGTATGAGCAAAACCAGAACAATAATAAAGAACCCATTACCCATTGGATATTCTGGAATGTTTGCTAAAAAATCTTTTATTTCGTTAGTTAGTTTAGTTTTCATAACTCCGATCGCCCTTTCTGGGTGTGCAAGTCCCGAGTCTTCTCAACCAGCAAATACCTCAGAAACAACTGTAGAAACTGCGGCGACAGATGAGACAGGAATATTAAAACTTGTCGCTAATGGCGAAGATTTTGTGCGTCAGGGTTTCATAACAAAAGATGGCTGGCAAATCACCTTTGATAATGTTTTTGTCACCTTAGCTGATGTAATCGCTTATCAAACCGATCCTCCTTACAATCCTGACTCAGATAAGGCGATCGCCAGCAAAACCAAAGTTTTTCTTTTAGAAGGTGACAAAATTATCGATCTTGCAGAAGGTGATATAAACGCAGATCCCCTTGTCATTACCGAAGTTAAAGCCCCTACTGGAATGTATAATGCCCTTGCTTGGAAAGTTGTTCAATCTGACAATGGAGAGAGTGAAGATCAAGCAATTTTGCTGAAAGGAAAAGCGGAAAAAGAGGGAAAAATCCTTGAATTTGCGATCGCTTTTGATAAAGAATTAAATTATTCTTGTGGTGAATTTGTCGGCGATGAACGTAAAGGAATTGTTAAGGATTCAGCAACCGCAGAAATGGAAACAACATTCCATTTCGATCATATTTTTGGCGATGCAGAAGCCCCTACCGATGATGCAATTAACACAGACTCGATTGGTTTCGATCCTTTTATTCCTTTCGCTAAAGATGGCAAAATTACCGTCGATCTCGCTACACTAAAAGAAAACCTCGATCCGGCAACTTACCAAACTTTAGAAAAGGCGATCGCGGGATTAGGCCATGTTGGTGAAGGACATTGTAAAAAGATGAATAATGACTAATCAAACCTAAAAATTAGCATTTCTGAAAATTTATGAAATATTGGCTTTTTTTATTAACAATAGCTGTATCGGGATCGGCTCTGCCTGCATTTTCTCACGGCACTGATCTAAAATATCGTCCTGTTGAAGCCATGCAAATTCAAGCGAATTATGATAGTGGTGAACCCCTGAAAAATGCTCGCGTCACTGTCTATTCGCCGCAGGATTCTGAAACCCCTTGGTTAACCGGAAATACTGATGAAAATGGTTACTTTTTATTCGTTCCCGATCGCTCTCTTGTGGGAAATTGGGATATTAAAGTTCGCCAGTCCGGTCATGGCAAAATTACAACAATTCCCATTAGCGATCGGACAGAATTAGTTAACACACCGCAACAATGGTCATCTCAAGGTGTTTATAGTCCCCTACAAAAAGCAGTCATGGCTATTATGGGAGTTTGGGGATTTATTGGCACTGCTCTTTATTTTTCTGGTAAAAAAAGGACGAAAACTAATGCACGTACCTGATGGTTTATTACCGAATATTGTTTGTTTAAGTGGCTATGGATTAATGGGAGGATTAACTTGGTATTCTCTACGTCAAATTCAGCGCGATAAAAATTCTACTGAAAATATACCAAAAGCCTCGTTACTTACAGCAGCTTTTTTTGTGGCTTCTTTGATTCATATTCCTATTCCTCCCACCAGCGTTCATTTAGTTCTCTGCGGTTTAATGGGCGCTATTTTAGGATATTATTCATTTCCTGCTATTCTTATTGGCCTCTTTTTTCAAGCAATTATGTTTCAACATGGAGGCTTATCGACTTTAGGAATAAATTCTCTTATTTTTGGACTACCTGCGATCGCATCGCATCATTTCTTTACTTTAGGTAAACCGCTAACCGGAGAAAATCCTGTGGGAAGAAAAATTCTCGCCTTTATAACTGGGTTTAGCGGGACAGCATTAGCGGCTTTATTATTTTCGGCGATCGTTGCTTTTAATATTCCTGCCGATCTCGATAGTCCCGTCGAACAAGCTGCAATTTTAGCTTTCCTGATCTCTCATCTCTTTTTAGCGGCGATCGAAGGGGCTTTTATGGTTATGGTGATTTCTTTCTTAGAACGAGTTAAACCCGAATTATTACACGGGAATGGGTAAAAGAAAATGCGATCGCTCGATCGCGTATAATTTAATCCATATAAATCAATCAATGTGATGAATTAAAACAATGGCTTCGCAACCAACTTTTCTAAAAATCAACAAGCACTGTTTTACTGAGAATTAATTACCGATCGCAAAAACAAACCCAGTAAAACCCCCAAACCTCCAAAGCGAACTGCCATCCAAAACGGTTCTTTCAATTGTCCCCAACGAAAAAGATGACTTTCTAAATTCAGTTCGAGTAATTCAATTTGAGTTGCTATTTCGGCAAGTTCTGGGTATAGAGGATGGCGTTTGCGGGGCTTGCGCTTTCCTCGGTTGAGTTCTCGCATTCTTTGCTGGAGTCTAGCTAATTCTTGGCGATCGCCTTTAACTTGACTATAACGCTGTCGCAACTTGGCTAAAGTTTCTTCAGCCTCAATGAGGGCATTTTCAAATTCTTGCTCAAATTGGCGTTCTTCCTCAGCAGACATCTTAAACTAGGTAGAAAGGACTATTTTATCTTTATCATTACCAAAAATCTCATGCCAGAAGTCATCACAACCAACAAAGCAGAACTTCTCCAAGACTTTTCTACCTTAGAACTCGCCCAAGCCCTTGCCGATCGCCTCGCTATTGCCCCTAACGACTGGCATCGCCTCAAAGCCAATCGTAAGGCACAAGCGGGTCAAAATGCGGCTGCGGCAATGGTTTTTCTCCTTAGCGATCGCAAAGAAGATGCGATCGTCAATCTCAAACAGGCAACTGCTTGGTTAGATCGCTCAATTTCTGCCCCACCTTGTCCAACTCACGGAAAATAAGCAAAATATAATCATTAAAAAAGAGTCAACGCCAGATAGTTTGTTCGCGTTTGACTCTTTTAGATAACCTCAATTGAGTCCCTTGCTGATTCCAATGAACTCGATCAAAAATCTGGTGCAGTAAACATAAACCTCGACCTCTTTCCGATTCTTCTGGAGGTAATAAATCTTCAGGCGCATTGGAACAGGAATAATTGGGTTTAAATCCTATTCCTTGATCGGTAATAATCCAAGTATAGAGATTATCTGTTACGGAAAACTGTACGGAAACTTGTTTACTGGGATCGAGATTGTTTCCATGTTTGGCCGCATTCACAAGCGCTTCTTGCAGTCCTAAGCGAATTTCTGGCCGCCACTGGTCCGGAATTTTTGCTAACAAAATATCCAGGACTGGACATAAATAAAGGGTAGAAGCGAAGCTCATCGTCGCCCAGCTTTCTTTCTTAACAGGCAGTGAAATAGAAATCACGAAAATTTACCTCTAGCTCATCTTTAAGGGAAAAAAATGCACCCTATTCCCCAAAATATTTACAATAAATCTCTTCTATTGAAATGTTGGGAAAATATGGCAAAGGCTTGTAATTATGTCATCAGTAGTAAATTCACAAGTAAATTATTGAAATTATTGGCTTCTAACTTTGAATTAGGAATCATTAGGAAATTGCAAGAATTAGCTCGTTTCCCAAGACTTGTTTATTATCTCAGATAATTTGATTCTTGCCTAATTATAGCAAAACAACTTGTAAGATGCTTGTTTGTACGAATTGACAAAATGCTTTTAATATGATATGTTGCCTGCTGATATCGAGTTGCTTAAGGGTGAATAGATTCGAGAAAAGCGACAGATTCAACATGAGCCGTCTGAGGGAAAAAATCGGCAGGTTGGAGATGATTCAAGCGATATCGTCCCGACTGACAAAGAATTTTTAAATCTCGGGCGAGGGTTGCGGGTTTACAACTGAGATAAACAATGCGGGAGGGCTGAAGGCGCACAAGGGCTTCGAGGACGGCGCGATCGCAGCCCTTACGAGGGGGATCGAGGAACACAATGTCAGGAATCTCTGACTGAAGGGGCAGCCAGTCTTCCACCGCAGCAACCTCAAAACGAACATTGGCGATCGCATTGAGGGACGCATTTTCCCGCGCTTGTTCCACGGATGCAGCTTGCACTTCAACCCCTACCACCTCTCGCACTCGTTGAGCAAAAGGCAAGCTAAAGGTGCCGATCCCGCAATAGGCATCGAGGAGGGTTTCCGAGCCGTTTAAATCGAGTCGTTGTAGGATGACTTCTAATATTGCTTCTGCGGCCTCTGTATTGACCTGAAAAAAGGTTTCTGGGCGCAAATGCAACTCCAGTCCAGCAAAGATTTCTCGGAGATAAGGCCGCCCTGCCAAACATTCCGTGCGATCGCCTAAAATCGCATTGGTGGGATGGGGATTGTAATTGAGACAGACTCCCACTAAATTAGGATACATTTGCATCCATCCTCGAGCGATATCCTCGCGATCGCGCAATTGTAAATCCGTCGTAACTAAAGTTAATAAAATTTCTCCCGTATGCCGTCCAATGCGTAAAGAAAGATGGCGCAATTGTCCCTGTTTGCGTTTTTCGTTGTAGATACTCCAACCTTGTACCTCAATATCCAGCTTGATTTCCGCGAGAAAAGGATTTAAACGGGCATCTTGGATCGGGCATTGATTGAGGTTGACAATGTGATGACTGCCTTTGCGGTAATATCCCGCTTGTACGCTCCCGACTTGAGAAGTTCCTAAAGGATAAGTCGCTTTATTACGATATGTTAAAAAATCCAACCCCGAGAGCAATGGAGCAACGGGAGGATCGACAAATTCGCCAATCCGTTGCAGCGCTTGTAGCAACAAATTGCGCTTGATTTCCTGTTGATACGCATCTTGAATGTGTTGCCACTGACAGCCCCCACATTTATCCGCCACAATACAGCGCGGGCGCAGGCGATGGGGAGAAGGGTGGAGGAGTTCAAGGAGCTTGCCATAAGCATATTGAGGCTTAACCCGCAGCAAACGGACCCTAACGCGATCGCCCGTCACCGTATCAGGAACAAAAACAGCGCGATCGTCCCATCGTCCCACTCCATCACCGCGATCGCTCACATCCACAATCTCGAATTCAATAATGTTGCCCTGTTGCCAATTTTCTGCTTGGTTTTTCATCTGCACAATTTAAAGATTTGTATCAATTGAGGGGAAAATGATTAAAAATTACGAAGTCAAGCGCCCCTAACAGTAGATTTCAGACTCAAACGCTTTCTTTCTGACCCTCTGAATCGCTAAACTGACAATTGATATTTATTTTATTGTGATAATGAGCATCGTTAGTGACGTTATCTTAAAAGCCGATGACGAACTCCGCTACCTCAGTAGTGGCGAGTTAACCAGCATCAATAACTTCCTGCAAACGGGAGAACAACGAATGCGGATCGTTGAAACCCTTACAGAAAGCGAGAAAAAAATCGTTGAGAAAGCCAGTAAGGAACTTTGGAAAAAACGCCCCGACTTTATTTCTCCTGGGGGAAATGCCTTTGGACAGAAACAGCGAGCGCTTTGTTTGCGGGACTATGGCTGGTATCTGCGCTTAGTCACCTACGGTATCTTAGCGGGGGACAAAAGCCCGATCGAGCAGATTGGTTTAATTGGGGTGAAAGAGATGTATAACGCCCTTAACGTTCCTGTTGCGGGAATGGTTGAAGCGATTATATGCTTAAAAGAAGCCTCTCTCGGACTTCTTGATACTGAGGATGCCAAAGCAGCCGAACCCTATTTTGACTATATTATTCAGTTCATGTCCTGAGTTGGGCAAGCGCGATCGCCAATCCGCGATCGATAGTATATAGTACATCGATCTCTGAAAGGCGATCGCTCTGTTTTTCATTTTTCCTCGAGAATTCGTGCAATCCCCCATCCGGTTTTTACCTCTTTCCCTCAGCATTTTATTTATTCTGCACCTTGTTTTGGGTTGGTCGGTGGCAGATTCTACAACTCGCGAGTTAATCTGGTTGCTAATCGGCTTTTTACTGCTCCTCACGGCATTAGTATTTACGGCTCCTAGTAGTATAGTTCGCAAGATATTAACCAGTCCTCTCCGTTCGGATTCTCGAGCATTTATTTTGGTCATTCTTATCGCATTTGCAGCAGTTGTCTTAATTACGTGGATTCACCGTTTTGTTCAATTTATTGCCCTATTTGCGGCGGCTTCTTTGGTGAGATTGGAACTCCAAGAAGCAAACTTGGAAGAATGGCAATCTTTTACTTTATTTGCGAGTGTGAGTTTGGCTGGTTTTGGAACAGGCATTTTAGTCCATCAATTATTAGGGATCGGAGGGTAATACAACTTGAAGTTTACCTTCTTCATTTTGAATAATTTTTCCACCTAACTGATAGATATTGGCGATCGCAATTTTTTGGGTTCGTTCATCTTGGGTCTGTTCGAGAACCATCCCCCATGCTGCAACTCTAGTTTTTTCAATACTAGGACGACTGGCCAAAAAGTTAGCAGTATTGCGAGAATTTTCTGCGATCGCTTGACTTTTAGGATCGTCATAGGTGGAAGCCCAATCTGCGGCTTTTGTAAAAGTCTTTTGTGCAGTTTCAATATCCCCCAGAAATAAAATTTCATTGATGCCTTTATTCCGCACGGCATAATAAGAATATTTAGGGACTTGAGGGGTTAATTGTTCAATTCCTCGCGCCATAATTTCATCGGTTTCTTTAGGTTTAGCGGCATAAATTGAGCCACTAGTTCCTAGAAATGTATAAGCTGTGAGAAAACGAGGATCGCGATCGAGAATAATGCGAAAATAATCGGGAACCAGAGAATATCCGGTAATATTACGAGCAGATTCATCACCAAAATACTGCAAAAATTTTAACATTTCCCAATTAGCAAGGAGATTATCAAACCCAAATGCGGGCATTCGCTGCAAAAGCTGTAGGCGAATTCGTTCTAATTCTTCTTCTTGCTGCAATTTTTCTGGGGTCAAGTTATTCTCTCGGTTGGCGATCGCCTCGAGTTGAGGACGTTGTAAAGTAATGACTGCAAATAGAGATAAGGCGATCGCCAGAGAATTCCACAGGAGAGAGGAACGAGCAATCGAAAGTAGATTAGAACGAGACATAAGACAAGGCGATCGTTTAAGATAAGAACTGGGGTAGCTTAAAGTGTAGAGTTATCATCAGTATAGCGATATCGAGGAAAGTTTCTCATCCAATCATGGCTAATCCAATTAAGCGCGTTTTGATTTTTGTTTCTGGTCTTGCTTTTCTCAGTTCGATGGGATTTATGGCAGCCAGTGTATTGAGTAATAATAATACCACGACCCCAAATTCCGAGCAGTCTGGACAAGAAGAAGGCGATCGCGAGTTATTGGCTCGAGAAAGCGGATATGTTGCGGTATTAGACCGAGAACCCGATAATGTTCTTGCCTTACAAGGATTGATCCAAACTCGCCTTGCTCTGCAAAAATGGCAAGAAGTAATAGAACCTCTCGAAACTTTAGCAAAAAAATCTCCCGATAACCCAGAGATTTGGCAAGCACTGGCTGCGGTTCATATCCAATTACAAGACTATAAAGGCGCGATCGCACCAATGGAAAAGTTATCAGAATTAACTCCAGAAAATGAAGAATTAAAGGAACAATTGGAAAAGTTAAAACAGCAAGTTACACAAAATCAGAAAAACAAACCTAATGAATAGGTTCTCGATCTGATAGATTAAAAAATAGTTAAAACAAGCAATGATCTTTATTTGAAAAATGGTAGAATCCCAATTAGATAACTTAATTGCTCCTGAAATCAAAAATGATGAATTTTATGAACTCATTCAAATAATTGCTGAGAATGAAAATATTAAAACTGTTTTAGAAATTGGTTCTTCGTCAGGTCAAGGAAGTACAGAAGCCTTTGTTCAAGGATTAAGGAATAATGCAAATGCTCCTACTTTGTTTTGTATAGAAATTTCTCAAACTAGATTTACAGAACTACAAAAAACTTATCAAGAAGATGATTTTGTTAAATGTTATAATGTCTCATCGATTAGTATTGCAGAGTTTCCCGATCGCGAAGAAATTATAAAATTTTATACCCAAAATCAAACCAATCTCAACCAATATCCTCTTGATACTGTTTTAGGTTGGTTAGAACAAGATTTAGAGTATGTTCGTTCTGCTAAGGTTCCAGAACAAGGAATTCAACAAATAAAACAGGAAAATAATATTGATAATTTCGATGTCGTTTTAATTGACGGGTCAGAATTTACTGGAGAGGTAGAATTTCAATATATATACGGAGCAAACTTTATTCTTTTAGATGATATTAATACATTTAAAAACTATAATAATTATTATAATTTATTAGAAGATAGTAAATATGAGGCGATCGCAGAAAACAAAAATATTCGGAATGGCTATGCAATTTTTAAGAAGAGATTGAACTCAAATAAAACAATAAACTATACCAATTTACAATCATCGATCGGTCACGAACAAAAAGAGCAACGCCTTGTTAAAAACTTAATTGTTCCACGAGTTACGGTTTTTGATGTTGGTGCAAATGTCGGCGATTACTCTATTTTGCTCAGTCAGCTTGTAGGTTATTTTGGTCGAGTTTACGCTTTTGAACCAACAAAAACCTCCTACGAACAACTGAAAAAACGCATACAAGATTACGATCTGCAAAACATTGCTGCAATTCAAAAAGCGGTATATTCTACCAATACAGATATTGAATTCAATGAATTTCCTGAAGAATATTCGGCGTGGAATAGTCTAGGAAAGCCCATAATGCAAGATCCATCGGGAAAACATTCTGTTGTGCCGATTGTTAACATTGAAAAAGTAGAAGCGATTACATTAGATAAATTTTGTGAAACTGAAAACATTGAGCAGATTTATTTTCTTAAAATAGATGTTGAAGGTGCAGAAAGTGATGTTTTAAAAGGATGCCAAAATCTTTTAAGTCAAAAGAAAATTAGATACATTCAATTTGAAATATCGCAAAAAATGCTAGAAGGTTTTAATAGAGAAGCCAAAGAAGTTTTTAAAATATTAATCCAAAATGATTACGAATGTCATGAAATTACTCCAGAAGGTGAAATTGGAGCATTAGTAACTAACTCGACTTCCTTCTACGAAAATTATCTTGCCTTCACATCAATTCCCATCCATTTCTTTACAATTGTGTTAAATGGAGAACCTTTTATTCGCTATCATATTGATATTTTCAAAAAACTTCCCTTTCAATGGCACTGGCATATTGTGGAAGGAGTAGCTGACCTCAAACACGATACAGCTTGGAGTGTTCGTTTAGGAGGAACGATCGCAGATGAATTGCACGATCGCGGTTTAAGTAAAGATGGAACATCTGCTTATTTGGACGAATTGGCAAGCAAGTATCCCGATAATATTACAATTTACCGAAAACCCGAGGGAGAATTTTGGGATGGTAAACGAGAAATGGTGAATGCTCCTTTAGAAAACATCAGAGAAGAATGCTTATTGTGGCAAATTGATGTAGATGAATTATGGACCGAAGAGCAAATCGACACGGTTCGTAAACTGTTTATAACAAACCCTCAAAAAACAGCAGCATTTTATTGGTGTTGGTATTTTGTTAGCGAAAAATTAGTTGTGAGTACGCGAAATTGTTATAGTCAAAATCCTCAACAAGATTGGTTAAGAACTTGGCGATTTCAACCTGGATGTCAATGGGTGGCTCATGAACCTCCTATTTTAGGAAAACCATTACCTAATGGTCAGTGGCAAGATATTGCTAAAGTAAATCCTTTCTTACACGAAGAAACTGAGAAAAAAGGTCTTATTTTTCAACATTTTGCCTATGTATTAGCCGAGCAACTTCAATTTAAAGAAAAATATTATGGCTATCATAATGCTTTAGTACAGTGGCAAAATTTACAGGCAGAACAGAAATTTCCTGTACTCTTGAGAGAATATTTTGCATGGGTTGCAGATGATACAATGATCGATCGCTCGCAATCTTTAGGAATTAGCCCAATTTTACAGCGTCACGAAACAGAATCAGAGTGGAAATTCGTTAAACCTCCTACAACGCAATCCGTTGCTTTCAAAACGCTAGAATCTCCTAAAATTTTAATTGATGGCGTATTTTTTCAATACTACAATACAGGCATTGCCCGAGTCTGGAAAAGTTTATTCCAAGAATGGGTTAAATCTGGTTTTTCTCAACATCTCTTAGTTTTAGATCGAGGGGGAAGCGCTCCTAAAATTCCCGGAATTCGCTATCGAACTATTCCACTTCATAACTATAATAATCTGGACAAAGACCGCGCTCTACTGCAAGACATCTGCGATCGCGAAGGAATAGATGTTTTTATATCAACGTACTATAGTATTCCTCTCTCAACGCCATCTGCTCTTCTGCTATACGATATGATTCCAGAAGTATTAGGAGCAAATTTACAAGAACCAATGTGGCAAGAGAAGCAAGAAGCAATTCAATATGCCTCAACTTATCTAGCTATTTCAGAAAATACGGCACGAGATTGTCAGAAAATATATACCGATATCGAATCGATTACCGTCGCTTCCTGTGGTGTTTCCGATCTGTTTTTCCCTGCACCAGAAGAAGATATCCTTCGCTTTAAATTTAAGTATGGGATTAGCAAACCTTATTTTCTATTAGTTGCCCCTGGAACGGGTTATAAAAACTCACAATTATTTTTTCAAGCCTTCTCTCAATTATGTACTAAACAAGGATTTGAGTTAGTTTGTACGGGCAATCAAGGTCTTTTAGAAGAAAGTTTAAGAAACTTTGTCCCCGGTATTGTCGTTCATACCTTGATTTTAAGCGATGAAGAATTAAGGTTGGCATATTGTGGTGCAGTTGCTTTAGTTTATCCGTCACTTTATGAAGGATTCGGCTTACCAATTTTGGAGGCATTAGCGTCTGGATGTCCGGTCATTACAACACCTAATGCTTCCATTCCAGAAGTCGCAGGAGAAGCGGCAATTTATGCCAATGCGGGGAATATTGACGAGATGATGAATGCACTCTGCGAAGTCCAAAAACCCAATGTCCGAAGTTCTCTAATTACTTTAGGATTGCAACAAGCAGAGAAATTCACTTGGCCAACGATGGCACAAACAGTTAGTCTAGAGTTGATTGAAACCACGTTATTACCGTTAAATTTACAAGAGATAAATTGGATTGTGTTTCCAGATTGGACGCGATCGGAAGAGGTTTTAGGGGATATTTTTAGCGAGTTACTGAAAAAAATTGCAACTCATCGCGATCGCGAGAAAATGACTCTACTACTCTATATGGAAGAAGGGATAGAAGACGATGTAAATCTCTTATTATCGGGAGTGGTGATGAATTTACTGATGATGGAGGATTTGGATGTGAGTGAAGGGATAACCATTAGTTATATTCAACCAATGGCACAAGTTCAGTGGGAGGCATTATTCCCTCGACTCCAACAACGGATTCTTTTACCTGTGGAAAATGGGGAGGCGATCGCAGAAATCAAAGCAGATCGTTTAACCGCTTGTTCTTTAGCAGAATTGTAAATTGTTTCGGCTCTTTTTGAAGGAGATTAATCCGATTTAGCATTTGCCATCAAAATTCAATTCTCCTGCTGATAAATATTCCACATTTTCTGATAGGATTCTTCCATTTCACGAGCAAATTGCTTGCCATTCCAAAGAGGAGAAGTATGGCGAGATTGGCGTAATTTCCATGCTATATTTTGTCGCAATGTTGCATCTTTTCCTAAACGTATTCCCCACTCAATATACTCTTCATCACTCCAAGCAATTCCTTCTGTAATTCCCGCGTTCATCATCATGGAATAACTATTGCGTGCCGAAAATTGTTCGCCAACTCTCGTAACTAAAGGAACACCCATCCAAAGGGTTTCTAATGTTGTTGTTGCACCATTATAGGGATAAGTATCTAAAACTATATCCATTATGCCTAAATTAGCACGATGAATAGATTCTGTCTTATCAACATCCAAAAAACGCAAGCGATCGCCAGCAATTCCTTCTGCTTCTGCAAGAGACAAAAAGATATTTTGCATAGCTTCCTTATCCGAAGTTCCTTTGATACAAAAATAACTTTTTGGGACTTCCTTAATAATTTTTAGTTGTAAGCGCACTGTCTCTAAATGACGTTTATATCCTGTTTGAGTGCTGTAGTAGATGACAGCATCTTCTTCAATATCTAAATCATCGCGTCTTAAGGTTGGTACACCGACTTCAAATCCATCAACAGCAATGTAAGTCTGGGGTAAACGCCAGATTTTTTCTTGATAATACTCTTGAGCATAGTCGGGTAAAACGTAAGGATCGGCAATAAAATAATCAATTGTAGAGAGTCCCGAGGCATCCCATCCCAACCAAGTTATTTGAATGGGAGCCGGTTTGAGAGATGCGATCGCAAAAGTAATATCTACTGTAATACTATCTAAATCTATTAATATATCAATTTTGTCTTCAGCGATTTTGTTAGCAATTTCTGCACTTAAACTAGATTTGTAAAATTCATCAGCTTGAGCCATATACCACTCTTCTAGAGGAGTCGTAAAATCTCGATCGCCAATTAAATATTCATAGATGGCAAATTTTTCGCGATCGTGGTGCTGAATTAACCATCTTGCTAACCACCCGACGGAATGTTCTTTCAAACAAGCAGATAAATAACCTATTTTCAAGCGCTTAGGTAGTTTTCTCTCTCGATCTTGTTGGTGTTTTTGACGATCTTGGTGAAGTTTTTTAATTAATTCTTCATATTGAAAATGCGTGTTTTCTTGACAAACTTCTATAATTTTATTTTGAATAGTACGGTTTTCTCTGGGTAAATCTTGGAAGTAGGGAGCAAAAAAATAACTATTGAATACGCGCAAAATCTGAAGCTGACTTAAATCTTGAGGACGTTGCGCGATCGCCTCTTGAATTAGTTCTTGATGCTTTTGAAAAAGATCGCGAGCTTCATGCCAATGCCCACCAGTATTCATTAAAGCTCTCAAGAGGGTAGAACTCGCAAAAATTTTATCTGCAAGAGACTCAACCAGCAAAACATACTCTCGAGCAACTTCGATCCCCTTTTCATGCTGCTGAGAATCTTGATATAGTCTTGCTAAATGATTCGTTGCCTCCGGATCTTTGGGGTACAATCTCAAGGCAAACTCCGCCAGTTTTGCTGCAATTTTGGGCTGTTGTTGAAAAAAACCAATTTTTATAGAAGATTCTAATAATAGATTGAAAAGGTTAAGCTGTTGGTTGCTATTTTGAACTCTATTTAAAATAGCTTCCGCTAATTCCAAAAATGAGGAATGTAATGGAGTCGTGCCTAAAATTTGTTGTAGTAAAAATATGAGTCGATTGAATTGAATTTCTGCTGGGGATTTTTGTTGTAGAAGTTCAATAATATTAAACGCTTGAATCTCTTCACCGCTATAGTTGCCGAGTTGAATTGCCAGTTCTAAGAGGTGCAAACCATTGTCAAGATCGGTGGGATCGACTTCTTGGATTTGGTTGCGAATTTCCCAAACCAACTGCTTGTTTTTCTGTTGTTCCTGTTTCTGAGCAGCTTGGAGAAGAATTCCTTTCAACTCTTCAGTCCAGCTTTCAACTTGCTCTGAACTGCCCTCAAGCATCCTTAACAACCAAGTCGTCTGTGCCTCATCTGCTTTGCCTTGCAGTAATAACACCAGACCCAACTGCCAATAATAAACCGTTCCCTCTGGCTCTGCTAGAAGTGCTTGTTCGTAACACTCGGCGGCTCGAGCAAAATCGCCCACTTCGTAAGCATTTTCACCGCACTGACCCCAATCAACCTCAAGAGACATACAATAAAAAGTAACTTGAAGGAAAAACAAAGAGTGAGTAGAAGCAACTTGCTTATTACCCACTCACCCTGCCAACAGTAGGAAACTGATTTCTCCCACTAACCCCATCTAAATTAAGATTTTAGATGGGGACTGCGCGGGAGAACTGTTCAATTAACGGCCAAGAGACTTCCAACTTTTGTAGTTACCTCCAGGGGCAGTTATTGCGGTTTTACCATTATTGCCATCAGCTGCATCAGCATTACAGGCTTGGTCTGCGAACGCAGCAGGGGCAACAGCTGGCGGAGCTATTTGAGAGGCTACATCACCTGTACCACTCGGCTTGTTATCAGTTGCAATACCTTGAGACTCACACACAAAACCAATAGCAGCTGCCTCTGTAACGCCGTTTTGAGTTATTTCGGCTGCACCAACGATCCCAACATAAGCCTTCAGAGCCCGAGCATTAGGGCTGCCATTAGCTGCTATAGCGTTAAACTGAGGATCTGTACCTCCTGCTCCCTTGAGTATATAGGTATAATTCACAGTAGCAGTTTGGAGACCAAGACCAAGGCTGATCATACTTGTGGTCAAGAAACCCTTCTCAAGCATGAATGCTTGTTCGGCTCGAACGACTGCGCCGACGTTTTGGCGTGCCTCAGCTTGCTTGCCTTTATTGGCTTGACTCAACAAGGAGGGAAGGGCGATCGCCGCCAAAATCCCGATAATGATGATAACAACCAGCAGTTCGATCAAGGTAAAACCTTCATCGTCTTGCTTATGCTTGTTCAGGTACTGTAGAAATTTTGTTTGAAATTCCGGTTTTAGATTCATGTTTAATGCTCTCCTAGTCATTGTTATAAGACTGTGCGTCCCGTCTTATGGATAACGTACCCATATTTTTCCTGTTTGCGATCGCCTCTCCCAGAAATTTTTCTGTTACGATCGCCCTAAGAAGGCATACCCCAGTGCCTCTAGTCCAGTCAGCGTATTTCGCAAAAGTTGGCTGCTTTCGGCGCGAGTTGTTGGTTCTAGGGTTTCTAAATTGACAGGTCTGAGGAGTTGCCAACGCTCCAGTAGAGTAGAAAAAGGTTGAGGAGACTCGAATAGGGGTGGAAAAAGACAAGAAGCGATGGTTATATCAAGGGAAACCTGCTGTCCTCCTGCAATAGGCACTTTTTGACTTAAGGGTAACAATTGCAAGGTCTGGCGAGCTTCTTCTAGAGCTTCCTGAATAGGTGGCATTTTGGCGATCGGATGTAAATCGACGATCGCCGTTTCCCAATCTTCATCACTCCACTCTTCTATTGACGTGGAAGGACAAGCGCGATCGGAGTGACCGCACCAAAAGTCCAAGAGTCGATAATTGGGATGCAGCAATTCATACAAGTGTAATTTTTCCTCAAGGGTGGCTTCGGGCAAAGCCAATGCCCAAAATACGGGTAAATTATCAGGTTCTTTAAACAGCTTCTCGATATCCCACTGTCGCCAATTCGCCATGCTGATAAATTCTAGATTGGCTTCTCTCAAAAGAGAAAATAATTCGGGAGTTGTAAAGCCGCGATCGCCTTGCAATAGTTGATTGCTTAACAACTCTCCTTGCTGTTCTTTCTCTTCAAATTGCTTTGGCCATGTTTTATTTTTTAGATCGACCCAATCCTGTAACGATTTCATGGTTTCGATTACAGTTTCTATTGCCATTTCTTCTGGATTTTCATCCATCAATCCCATCGCCGCAAATAGTTTTTGGGCGCGAAATAAATTCGTGCGCTGATATTTACTGTGCAAGTTACTGCGAATAATTCCATCAGGCTTTAAAACAGCTTTCATTGCTTGCAAAGCTCGCACAGGCTCAGGAATTAAATACAGCACTTCATCGCAATTAATATAGTCAAACTCCAAACCCAAATTTGGCAGATCGTAGAGAGAAAGCACAAAAAATTCTGCATTCTTAAAATCATAATGTTCTAAACGCTCGCGAGCAAGTTTAATGGATTGCTCGGAGAGATCGACCCCAACAATTTTTGCGCCAGGATTGGCATACGCTAATGCTAATGATTTGTAACCCGTACCGCACCCCGCATCTAAAATTAATTTTCCGGTAGAGTCAATGAGTTGGCGATTTCTGAAGTAGTATGAGGTTGCTAAACTGTGAGTATATAGCACGCCCAAATTATCTTGAGGAGATTTATCCAAGGGAACTTGAGGATAAGGACCAAAATCAAATTGTTGGCGAATTTTATCAATAATTTCTGGGTCTTTTTCTGGCATAAGTCAATCACTCTGACAATTTTTGAGTTTTTGAGTCTTTTAGGACTTACGCATTAGTGGGCAAGATGCCCCCACTACCATAACAAGAGAATACGGGAGTGGGAGCGTCTCGCTCCTTAGCTGCGTAAGTCGTATCTTTTTCAAGATTCCCACTTTTCGGGAACAAATTGAATTTCTTGCTCAATTTCCCAGACAAAAATTCCCAGACAAAAAGCGATGTCTCATCATCAAAGCATAGTCGTTATGAGTTCATACAAGGTGAGGAGATCGAGTCGCTTCCTATCGTCCTTGATATTTTTGGGTTTCGTAAAATCTGTAACATCTGTCCTAGAAAAGGAATTGTAAACTACACCATACCCTCCGATTGCTTATTCTTGATGCCGCCGAAATTTTTCGGTGGCTTCATTTCATCGGTTGAGCGATCGCCGTAATCCCAGCTTGCACAAAGAATTCCCCAGATTTAGTTGCATCCGAAACACTTCCCAGAAAAAATCTCGCTACAATAAGAAAAGAAGTAAGGCATTTAGCGATTGGTTTCTTGTGTCTTTACTTGTGTTTTTACTCGCGACAACAAATCAGAGTTCAAAAGTCTTTATGGAATCCAGCAATACCCCTGTTGAAGCGGCTTCAGACCCCCCCCCTCAAGGATGGGCTGAAGTCTTGGGAATGGCGATCGCAATTTTAACCTTGGTTATTCCCACTTTTGCGATCGCTTATTACTCATCTCCGAGTCCGCAGGATGCCTTATTATTGCCAACTACAGAAAAAACTACAGAAAAAACTACAGAAAAAGCTACAAACTTTCCCTCATCCCCGCAGCAAGTTTATCCTTCTCAACGCCTCGCGATGAAACGTTCTAAACTTTATTCTTCGCCGCAAAAATAACGCAGAGTCCCAATTGCTGGTATCATGCTCGAGGCAACGGCGATCGCGTCACGTTGTCGGTCGTTTTTATCAGCCAATTTCTTCTTTGTGTGGAGTAAGTTTATGGATTTATCGCGGATTTCCCCTCAACCCGAACCAGGTACGATCAACGTCTTAATTGAAATTCCAGCAGGCAGTAAGAATAAATACGAATTTGATAAAGATTTGAATGCTTTTGCCCTCGATCGTGTTTTGTACTCTTCCGTACAGTATCCCTACGATTACGGCTTTATTCCCAATACCCTCGCCGATGATGGCGATCCCCTCGATGGCATGGTACTCATCGATCAGCCGACTTTTCCAGGTTGCGTGATTCCCGCTCGCCCCATTGGTATGCTAGAAATGATCGATGGCGGCGATCGCGACGAAAAAATTATCTGTGTTCCCGTCAAAGATCCGCGCTATTCTCAAGTCAAGTCCTTAGAAAATGTTGCTCAACATCGCCTTGACGAAATTGCCGAGTTTTTCCGCTCCTACAAAAACCTCGAAAATAAGAAAACTGAAATCTTAGGGTGGAAAAATGTTGCCGATGTCCTGACCCTAGTTGAGCGTTGCATTCAAGCTGCTTCATCAGGATCTCATTAGTTGCTCTTATTGTGATTTAACTCACAAGTTAAGTTTTCCCGATCGCGTTAATATGTATGAAATTCGGGCTAAAATTTCCTGAATGCGTCGGGGGTGTCAGTAGAGGTAAAATGGGATGCAAGCCTAAATCATGGTTATATAAGCGTTTATACGAGCATATCAACCATGAGAAGTTCTGGAGTTCTACTCATAGTTCTGTTACCTGGCTTCTCTTGTTGAACTTTCAGCGAACACCGTCTACCACTTTTCTAAAATCTTTCTAGTTTGTTGAGAAAAAATTTTGTTAAGAAATTTTGATTAACAGTTTCATCCGTCTCTCACCCCTTCTTCTCCATCAAACACAATTTCCTGAATGAGATTGCTGAATGAGAAACAAAAAAGTTGAGAAACTGGAAAGACCAAGATATACTTTTCGATAGCTGCTAACCCAAGGCTTAAACCAATCTAATATTTATGCCACCAGATATCCAGCCAGCAGCCGTTAACTTAGCAATGCCGAACACTGATGTCCAGGAGGAAAGCCTTGCTGTGAGCTTTGATGTGCAGTTTTGGGGCGTTAGAGATCAAATCGCGACTCCAGGGAAAAATACCATTCGCTATGGTGGGAATACTTCCTGTGTAGAAATGCGCGTGGGAAAACATAGCCTCATCTTTGATGGTGGCACGGGATTGCGGATTTTGGGGAATCATCTCCTCAGTAGAATGCCGATAGAGTCTCATATCTTCTTTACCCATTGTCACTGGGACAGAATTCAAGGCTTTCCTTTTTTTGTTCCGGCTTTTATTCCCATCAATCACTTTCACATCTATGGTGCGACAGCTTCTAATGGCTCATCTTTTCAGCAACGTCTGAGCAAGCAAATGCTCGGTCCAAATTTTCCAGTTCCCATTCAAGTCATGCAGTCCAAATTGGACTTTTATGATTTAGAAATTGAGGAAAAACAGTGTATTGGCAATGATATTATCATTGAAAATATGCTTCTCAATCATCATCATCGTTCGGTTGGGTATCGTGTCACTTGTCTGAACAAATCAGTTGTTTATGCAATGAGTTCGGACTATTCTTTAGAAAACAATAGTCCCAATACTGAAAAATTATTAAAATTAGCAGATCAAGCGGATTTACTCATCTTGGCATCTCCCAGAACTGTTTATACCAGAACTGTTTATAAAGGAGAAGGAAAAGGAGAGGGAAAAGGAGAAGGAAAAGGAGAAGGAAAAGGAAAAGGAGAAGGAGAGATTGAGCAAATCAATCCAGAATTTGATAAGACGTGGAAGTTTTGTATTTCCCTCGCGAAAGAAGCGGGTGTAAAAGAAGTGATGATCTCTTTGCACAACCCCGATCATTCTGATGACTATCTCGATCGCATTGACAAACAACTCAAGGAAATTTTTCCGAAAGCCTCTCTAGCTAGTGAAGGAATGGTTGTTTCAATATAAATTTTTAAGGAATTTTTTTAGCGTTACCAAAGCTGGATAATCGATCTCATGAGCCATTGCGAATTCACAATATTCAATTGTTACTCCTTGTTTGTTTAATATTTCTTTAACTTCGCGAGCCGCTTGTACGGGAACGACAGGATCGCGATCGCCATGTACGATTAAAGTAGGTGGCGATGTTTTTTTCCCTTGAGGTGGAGCGTGTAAATAGCCGCTAAAACTAGATAATCCCGCAAAAGGTAATTCAAACCCTATATCTAAGGTCATTGCTCCACCTTGAGAAAACCCAAATAATACAGTGCGATCGAAAGGTATTCCCGTTTCTTCTGGTAGCGATCGCAGCCATTCCAATAATAATTGCCGACTTTCAGTTAAGCCTTCGCGTTCTTCCGTTTCTAAAGCGTACCATGCCCGACCTCCCGGAATTTGAAAATGAGGAAAAGGAGCATTGGGAAACAGGAATTGATAATCGGGGAGATCGAGTAAGTCAACCAAACCCGTCAGATCGTTAAAATTAGCACCCCAACCATGCAGCATAACTAAGAGTCGATTGGGCTTTTGACCATTGCGAGGAAGGATAGACTGGCTTTCTAAGGACATGGGAGTGGGGAGTTGGGAGAATGGGAGATTGATAAACTAACCCGAGTTGCTAGTTACAAATAGGATACGTTTCGATCCCCCTAAATCCCCCTTAAAAAGGGGGACTTCCGGATTCTCCCCCCTTATTAAGGGGGGCTGGGGGGGATCAAATTGATAACTAGCAAGTTGAGTTAAACTATTTTAATTGTTTGCCAAACAGTGCATATTGTCGAATGGGTTTCGTGTAGTAGCGACTAATATTATAGGAAGGATTGGCTTTATTCATTAGGGCATGAATGACTCGTTTATAACCCAATTGGGAGGCGATCGCATGACACTTTTCCACCAAAATGCTCCCCAATCCAGCATAATTTTTTTGGGGAAGAATAGCAACAGTTTTGAGAATAACAGTTTCGATCGCACTTCCCCGTTGTGCTTCTAAGGCATCGGGAAGCGCGAATAAGAAGCCTATTGGTTTGTTTTGGTCTTCTTCAGCAATGACAATAAGTTCGGGCTGGATATAGGGCAAAATTGGGCGATAGAGGGAGATAAATTCGGTTTTGGAGATGGGTTGATAGAGGAAATTTTGGCGAAATGCGGCGATCGCGATTTGATAAATTTTTTCCAGTTCTGTTTCTACGTTTTCTCGATTTAAGGGACGAATGGTTATGCCGCGATCGCCTAAGCGTTTTTTAACTGGAATTAAACGGCGATCGCGAATTTTTAAGTCATTACAAAGGGCAGAATAGTAATGAGCAATGGGGAAAAATTCTTGTTCTAAAAAGACTTGATATAAGGAATTGGGAGTATTGGGTTCGAGAAAAAAAGGCGGATAATTTTCCCCTTCCGTCACTAGGCGATAATTATACCATGTATTGCCATCAATGGGGGCGATCGCAAAAGTACATTCTTGCTCTCGCAAATGTTGACAAGCACTTTGAAGTAAAACTGTAGCAGACTCGGTATTATTGCGAGAAAAATTGCCAATATATCCCGTAGAATGTCCTTGATAAGCGATCGTATTTTGCCACCAAATCTTCAACGAATTATTATCCATTCTCAAGGCTCAATTCTGCTTTGAGAAAATCAATAAATTGTCTGGCAGTGCGTCCAGAACGTCCATTATGACGGGTTGCCCATTGTTTAGCACGAAACTCCAAATCTTCCGTTTCGAGCTTAATATTAGCTTCTAGGGCTAAATGATGAATGATTTCTAAATAGGTGTCTTGATTGGCGGGTTCAAAAGTTAAAGTCAAGCCAAAGCGATCGCTAAAAGATAATTTTTCTTGCATTGTATCCCAAGAATGAACCTCATCGCTATCTCTGGGACGAGGGCGATCTTCAAAGAATTCGCGAATTAAATGACGGCGGTTAGAAGTAGCATAAACTAGAACATTATTTGCTTTTGCTGTTACACTTCCTTCTAGGACAACCTTCAGGGATTTAAAGGCTTCATCGTCTTCTTCAAAGGAGAGATCGTCTACAAAAATAATGAATTTTTGACTAATATTTCGCAGTTGTTCTAAAATTGCTGATAAATCGTACAATTCTGACTTACTCACTTCAATTAATCGTAGCCCGCGATCGCCAAATTTTCCCAATAATCCTTTCACTAAAGATGATTTTCCCGAGCCGCGACTGCCATACAGCAAGACGTGCAAAGCGGGATAACCTGCTAATAAGAATTCTGTATTTTTAATTAATGTTGCTTTTTGCATTTCATAGCCAACAATTTCTGTAAGTTGGATAGGATCGGGATGGGAAATTCCCTTTAATTGTCCTTTTTGCCAGCGTAAAGCACGATAGCGAGAAAAAATTCCTGTTCCATTTTGACAATAATGTTCTGCTAATTGCGGTAATACTTCGCTCCAATTGTTATACTGATGAAGAAAATGCGATCGCGTTCCTTCAATATGCCAAACAACGGGTAATTCTTGCATTTTACAGGTTGCCCGCACCCACTTACTCAACTGTTCTTCGCTACAACAATAGAGAAAATTTAAGGCTTGTAGATCGTATTGAACAGCAGCAATTAATGCAGGGGGTAAGGCATCAAGGGAAATCTGTTGAACTTGTCGGCTAAAGGGATTATCATCCCATAAAATTTGCTGAATGAGGTAATCTTGCCAGTTTTTTCCTGTCTCTGCCAAAGTTTTAAACCAACGACCATAAGCCTGCAAACAATGAATTGAATTACCTTCTTTTAGTGTGGAGAGAAGCGATACAAATGCCCGTCCAACATTGTTGTCGAGAACATTTTGATAGAGAAGCAACGAAGCGGCTTGTTGTTGGAGAAAATTGATCGAAGGATTGGACATAGTTGATAGTTGAGAGTTGATAGTTGATAGTTAATAGTTGAGAGTTGAGAGTTGAGAGTTGAGAGTTGATAGTTGATAGTTGATAGTTGATAGTTGATAGCGGGGAAAAGATAGTTGATAGTTGGGAGCGATCGCTTATAATCAATAGAAGTAAGACTTGACTTAAGTTAAGGAGCGAGACACTCCTACTGTATTCTAGCGCTATGGTTGTGCGTACATCCTGCCTGCTGATGCGTAAGTTCTATGAAAGAAAAATTTTGGTTTTGAAATTATGCGATCGCCACTGCCTGGAATGAATCCTTATTTGGAACAACCTCTGTTTTGGTCGGCGTTTCACAGTCGGCTAATTGTGGCGATCGCCGACGCGATCGCTCCCCAAATTCGTCCTCAATATTACGTCGAAATCGAAACCCGTATCTATTTCAGTACAGAAGAAAACGAGGTACTGGTTGGCATTCCCGATGCACTGGTATTTTCCTCTCAATCTTCAATTCCAACTGAGTTAAACCCAATTGATAACAACGCGATCGCTACGACTGCGACAAAAACCCAACCTCAACAAGTGACGGTGCCAATGCCCAAAGAAATTAAGGAAAGATATCTCGAAATTAGGGAAGTTGCTACTGGTGAAGTGGTCACAGTTATTGAAGTGCTTTCCCCTAAAAACAAGCAAGCTGGTGTAGGAAGACATAAATATGAAGAAAAACGTTTAACAATTTTGGCAAGTCTAACCCATTTAGTTGAAATCGATCTCTTGCGGGGAGGGAGAGCTATGAGCCTAGGTGGAAATATTTCCAAAACCCACTACCATATTCTCGTATCTCCCAGCGAAAAACGTCCCCAAGCTATCTTATACGGGTTTTCACTGCGAGAACCGATTCCCAGTTTTCCCCTCCCTCTCAAGGGCAATAATCTTGCTCCTATAGTGGAAATGCAGTCCATTTTTGAGGGGATTTACGAACGAGCAGGTTACGATCTCAGAATTGACTATACGCAACCCACACCTCCTCCTGCATTATCTGAAAGCGATCGCATTTGGTGGCAAAATTGCGTGCAATCCGACTAATCCATTACCGATGACCTGATATCGGGATATACTTTGGCAAGAAGGAAATGCTCGATCGCGCCATTGTTTGCTATTTTCCTTGGAATCACCCTGCGATCGCGATAAACTCAAACAAATATGACCAGTCCGGAATCTTCTCGTCAATCAGATATCGCTCGCTCTCTAGCTCTGCTCGATCGCTATGGGTTCGATACAAAAGGCTATATGAGTACGGAATTAGTGGCTCGTTGGTTGGAAAAATACGAGCCTCACTGGATTCGTCTGGCTGCGATCGAAGCCCTCTATCAGGGTCGCTACAAGGTCATTTCCGTTGAACAAATCCTCACCCTCTGGCATCGTCGCGGCCAGCCAACACCCCATTTTAATAGCGATTTTGAGCGTCTGATTTCTCGCAAATTACCGGATTATTTCCCCACTTATCCTCAACTGGAATATTTAGAAGAAAACGCGATCGCCCAACGTCCAGAAAAGCCATTCCGTCCCATTGAACCCTTTGGTCTATTTTCCAGGATCGAATTACGAAAAAGTGTAGGTATTCGCAGTTGGCAAGTTAATCGCGAAACTGTGCCGGATAAGATCAAACGTTTTAGCGAACCCTCTCCCTTATCTTCTCCTCTACAAATTATCCCCCCAGCATTAGCGGTTATTCGCGCTCATGCGGGGTTAAGTCGCATTTTTTCCATTCTCGAGTCCGGTCTATTTATCGTCCCTCAATTAGCTCTTCCTCCCGTCCTTTCCGCAGAAATAGAGTTGTTGAGGGAGGAAGAAATCCCAGAAAAAGAGTGGATTTTTGAAATTGGTGAACCCGAGCAATTATCAGACCTAGAGTTATCAACAAGGGAAGTTGAAGAGCGCGATCGCCTTAAAATGTCTCTGGAAGAATCTTATCTCCAGACAGCCAATCTTTCTCTAGATGAGTTAGAAAATCTGGAATTGTTAGACGAATTAGAAAAAATTGAGATCGAGAAACCAAAAGTTCAGAAAGAAAAAAAATACACTCAAGACGCTCAAATCTCAGAAGTCAAAAAAACGAGTAAAAAAGCAAAATCTCCGGTTTTACCCAATCCCAATCTGGAAAAACTCTATTTTTTTCGGAGCAATATTATCACTTTTACGCCCAATAAAACTAATAGTTATTTTTTCAATAAACTGAAACGATTTATTCCCATCTCCTCTAACACGATCGCAAATCCCGATCTAGAATTAAATCTCTGGGACTAACAAGGAGTTGCATCTAGACCTCATGTACATTTATTTAATTCGCCACGGTATCGCCGGCGATCGCGCCAAATATTCCAACGATGCCGATCGCCCCCTAACCGATATTGGGCGTAACAAAACTAAAAAAGTCGCGAAACGCCTATTCGATCTCGATCTTCGTTTTGATATTATCCTCACCAGTCCTTTAGTGAGGGCAATGGAGACAGCAAAAATCCTCCAAGAAGTCCAGTTGTGTAAAAAGATAGAAACCTTTGAGCCTCTTTCTCCCAACGGCGATATCAATATCTGGATAAACTGGTATGCCCTCCATAAAAGTTGTAATAGTATCGCCCTCGTCGGACACCAGCCCGATTTGGGGAATTGGGCTGAAATTTTGACCTGGGGCAAAACGCAAGAAAAACTAATTGTTAAAAAAGCAGGGGTGATTGGAGTGAGAATTTCAGAAAACGGCACACCCATTGGTAATAGTGAGATTTTTTTACTGAGTTCACCAAAATGGTTGGTTTAATTGAGGTAGAATTATGATGATTTGTAAATCATTTTAAAGAATTATTATTGATTAATAATCAAATCCAAAGACTTTGGTATCAAAAAGCATCATTCTGGTTTTCGCTTTTAGTTTAGATTATTAGTAAGTTTTTTGCGATATTGCTAGAGATTATGACAGTTTGCGAGTACATTCCGGGTTTAGAAAATATCCCCGCCGCGCGATCGAGCATTAGTTATGTAGATGGAAAGCAGGGAATTCTCGAATATCGAGGCATTCCCATTGAAGAGTTGGCACAGAAAAGCACCTCCCTTGAAACAGCCTATCTTTTGATTTGGGGTCGTTTGCCCTCAAAAGAGGAACTCGCGACCTTTGAAGCAGATATTTACAACCATCGTCGCATCAAATATCGCATTCGCGACATGATGAAGTGCTTCCCAGAAACCGGACACCCGATGGATGCCTTGCAAACATCTGCCGCCGCTTTGGGGTTATTTTATGCCCGCCGTACTCTCAACGATCCCGCTTATATTTGGGATGCTGTGGTGCGTTTGATGGCAAAAATCCCCACAATGGTAGCCGCATTTAAGTTGATGCGGAAAGGAAACGATCCCATTCAACCCCGAGACGATCTTGACTATGCGACCAACTTTTTATATATGCTCACGGAGCAGGTTCCCGATCCCATTGCTGCGCGAATTTTTGATGTTTGTTTAATTCTCCATGCGGAACATACCATTAATGCGTCCACATTTTCAGCGATGGTAACTTCTTCCACTCTGACAGATCCTTATGCGGTAGTTGCATCGGCGGTGGGAACTTTGGCGGGTCCTCTACATGGGGGAGCAAATGAAGAGGTGATCGAGATGTTAAACGAGATTGGTTCTATCGAGAATGTCCGCGCTTATGTTGAAGATTGTGTCACCAACAAGAAAAAAATTATGGGCTTCGGACACCGAGTCTATAAGGTCAAAGACCCTCGGGCAACAATTTTGCAAACTTTAGCAGAACGTTTGTTCGATCAGCGCGGTCGCGATCGCATTTACGATATTGCGGTGGAATTGGAAAAGGTCATAGAGGAGAAATTAGGACACAAGGGAATTTATGCCAATGTAGATTTTTATTCCGGTTTGGTTTACCGCAAGTTAGGCATTCCTACGGATTTATTTACACCCATTTTCGCGATCGCTCGGGTGGCTGGCTGGTTGGCTCACTGGCGGGAGCAAATTAACGAAAATCGGATTTTCCGTCCCACGCAAATTTACCAGGGGGAACACGGTATTCCTTATGTTGCTCTAGGAGATCGGGTGCATCGCGATCCTTTGGTCTCGGTTGCGGACGATCGGTAAGGAATTATCGGGAATTGGAAATTTTTCCCTTTTCTCTAACCCATCGAAGCAAATTTTGGGTGGATAGCGCGATCGCCTATCTGCCCAAAAATACTGAAAAGGCGGGGAAATTATCCCAAAAGCCAAATAATTTGCTCGAGATGTTGAACAAATTATTGTTTATATGGAAGAATGGGAGAAAGTTTAAAATATTTTAAGATTTCTTCAATTTTAGGGAGGATACGAAAAATGGGTATTGATTGGCGGATTGTTGTGGTACTTGCTCCCATCCTTATTGCCGCAGGATGGGCAGGTTTCAATATTTTGGCCGTTGCGTTGGGTCAAGTTCAATCATTCTTGAATAAAGAAGGTTAAACTATCATACATTTGTTCTAATCGCGACACAATTTCCGTGCCGCGATTTTTTGTTGTCATGTTTGTTGTCATGAGGACTGAAACAGCTAGGGAATGAGATGATCTAGCAACCAATTTTCTAAATCCTCGATACGATTAAAATCCAAGAAATCTTCTCCCAAAGTTTCCAAATTTTCAATTGATAAGTCTTTAATCTTGCTACTAATTTCCCCAGGAATCTCTCCAAAACGCTTTTTAAGTTGACGCAAGATTAAGGCGATCGCCTCTTGAAAACGTCCTTCTTGTTGTCCTTCTTGTCTTCCTTCTTGTCGTCCTTCCTGTCTTCCTCTTTCTCGTCCTTCTTGTTGAGCGTAAGTAATTTTTCCTTTCTCATCTTGTAACATCATCCCACGACGATCTACAATTTCAAACTCTTCTACTGTCATATTTGCCTGACTCGCTAAATTTAACGCCAGTTCTATTTCTAATACTTCTTCTAAACTTGCGGGGATACTCTCCAAACTTGTTGCTTCCTTGAGGAAATAAATCCATTTATCGGTTAAATTTTCCAACTCTGGGAGGTTTTTCTTAAACTTTGGTAACTCAACAAAGATTAACTGTAATTCTTCATCGGGATAGGCAAAATTTTTCGTTTTCTCTTGAAAGACAAATCGGCTAATTGTCTCCTCTTCTCTCCCTTATAAATAATTGCATTGAGAAAGCTGATTAAGATATCTTGGCTTTGTTCTGAGCCAAATATTTTCTTAAAGGCATAATCAATTTTAGGGCTGATAAATCTCATTTTTTTGTCTACTCCGCTAATACTTTCAGAGCAATATCCACATTCTTTCGTACTGATTTTGCTGAAGTGTGTAATTCAGCTAATTCTTTATCATTCAGTTCTAGTTCGATAATTTTTTCAATCCCTTTGTTGCCCAAACGACAGGGAACCCCAATAAAAACATCTTTTAAGCCATACTCTCCTTGTAAATAGGCGGCGGCGGGTAATAAATTCGAGCGATCGCGCAAAATCGCGCCGATCATCTGACAAGCAGCAGAAGCAGGGGCGAAATAGGCTCCTCCCTTTTTAAATAATTGTACTAATTCTGCGCCCCCGTTACGAGTTCTCTCCATCAACCGCGCGATCGCCTCTGCATCGAGCAATTCTTTTAAAGGCACCCCTCCCACCGTACAATAGCGAGGTAAGGGAAGCATTAAATCTCCATGACCGCCCAGAACCATCGTACTGACATCTGCGATCGCGACCCCCAATTCCATCGCAATAAAGGTTTGCAGCCTGGTCGCATCTAACACCCCTGCCATGCCCATGACCCGTTCTGACGGCAATTGCGTCGCGTGCCATGCTACATAGGTCATCACATCTAAAGGATTAGTGACCACAATTAAGAGGGCATTGGGAGAATAGGCGATCGCTTTTTGGGCAGCCTCGGCCACGATTTTGGCATTCATGCCGATCAAGTCATCGCGATTCATTCCGGGTTGACGGGGAAATCCTGCTGTGATGACCACAATATCCGCATTAGCTGTCTCGGCATAATCGTTAGTGCCGACAATCTGGCGATCGTGGGCTTCGAGTCCCCGCGCCTGTAATAGATCTAACGCTATCCCTTGAGGAAGCCCGTCAACGACATCCAGTAACACCACATTGGCTAAATTGTTCTCGATAATGCGTTGGGCGAGGGTTGAACCGACTTTTCCTGCACCGATGACGCAAACGCGAGGGGATACAGAGGGTTGAGGGGATAGAGAAGAGGTCATAAAGGCAAAGGAAAAGAAAGAGAAAGAATGAAAGGGGGAGATCGCGATCGGCAATTAATCAGCCAGTTCTAATTGATCCAATTTGAACCAAATACTCGGGGTGGGGACATAGAACTTGACAAAAGCATAATCGCCGTCGATATCCACAATCTCCCCTTTACTGTCAAAAAGATAGGGAGGAAAACGAGAATCGCTGGCTGTTGCTTCCAGGCTATTTTCCAACTGTTCTCGAATGATACGGACTAAAGCGCCTTTTTTAATTTTTGCTGCCATAATCAAAAGTTAACGGGTTTTTAGGGGGTATTTTCGACATCTTCTCATTTTGGCACAGTTTTTTACTGGAATTGTCAGCATTGCTTAAAAATTGATAACGAGAAAGTTTCCTCGTTTTCTATCTCAGTAGAGGCGATCGCCAAACCAGGTTACAACTTGTTATCTAACTTGTTATTATCTAACTGGTTCTCTATTCGTCTGTCTAGCGGGTAACGGGTTTACCATTTAAAGGGATGCTGGGTTCGCGATCGCATAAACTAATATGCGCGTGCCAACGCGAAGGAAAATCTGGATCGATGAAAGTAATTGCAAATCTTCCCCAATGATAGGTCGGTTTACCATTTGCGCCTTCTCTATAAGTATCGCAACGCAGAGAAGAAGAGTTTTGAACCCAATAACCTGTATAAGAGCCTCGATTTGTATATACTCCTGCTAAACCATCTATAAAGATTAATCCATCGCGGCCATAAGACCAAATCGCGGTTCTATTGCGGTCTTCTTGATAGATGACATCATATTCTTCCGTTGACCAAACCTCGTCTCCTAAAGCTCTTTGGGGTATAAAGGGAAAGGTACAAGTTAGGAAGGCGAAGATAAGCAAAAAACTGTTATTTTTCATAGCATTGATCTCGATTTATTTCTGAAAATTTCTGAAAATTAAGGATTGTTCCTTCTATGTCAATTTGTATCATTCTCGGGACGCGACCCGAAGCGATTAAACTCGCCCCGGTTATCCAGCAATTTCGGACTTTTTCGCCGTTAAAAACTTACACGATCCTCACTGGACAACATCGAGAAATGGTGGATCGAGTCATGCAGTTATTTCAGTTGCAAGCCGATCGCGACCTCAATATCATGCAACCTAAACAGAGTTTAACAGATATTACCTGCGGCACGTTGCGGGGACTCGAGGAGATTTTCCTTGAAATCAAACCCAGTCTGGTCTTAGTACAAGGGGATACGACTACTGCTTTTACCTCTGCCTTAGCTGCATTTTATCAACAAATTCCCGTTGCTCATGTTGAAGCTGGATTGCGTACCGACGATTTATTTAATCCCTACCCAGAAGAAGCCAATCGACGCTTAATTTCTCAAATTGGTCAAATTCATTTTGCGCCAACTCTCCTCGCTGTGGAGAATTTAAGGCGATCGGGGGTGACGGGGGCTATTCATCAAACGGGAAATACTGTAATTGACGCACTCTTAAGGGCGGCTAAAGCGCGTCCTGAATGTCCAATTAATGGCTTAGATTGGGACAAATATCGGGTCTTGCTGGCGACTGTCCATCGGCGAGAAAATTGGGGAAAACCTTTAGAGGATATTTTGTCGGGATTCGAGCAAATTTTAGCAGAATTTCCCGATACAGCCTTGCTGTTGCCTTTACATCGCAATCCTACTGTTAGGAATCCTATTCAAAATCGCTTGGGAGAACATCCGAGAGTTTTTCTCACAGAACCTCTTGATTATGCCCAACTGGTGGGGGCGATTCAACGGTGCTATTTACTTCTCACAGATTCGGGAGGATTGCAAGAGGAAGCCCCCAGTTTAGGTAAACCTGTTTTAGTTTTGCGGGAAACAACCGAACGCCCTGAAGCGGTGGAAGCGGGAACGGCTAAATTAGTAGGGACGAATGCTAAGGCGATCGCCGAAGCCGCTTCTGGGCTATTAAAGAATAACTCAGCCTACGAAATCATGGCTAATGCAATTAATCCTTTTGGAGACGGTCATGCTTCCGAACGAATTGTTCAAATTGTCACTGATTATTTAGCTGAAAAAGAAAAGATAAAATAACGTCTAGTCATAGATCGATCGCGGTTTGGCTAAGATAACCCGCTTCAAAATCGGCGATCGCTTTCTTGTCGCAAAACGAGTTAAACCTCCACCTAAAAATCCCCCGTAGGAATAGAGGCAATAAGTTGACGAGTATAATCGGTTTTAGGATTTTCGTAAATCTCATCAGCTTGGTCAATTTCTTCAATTTTGCCACGATTCATGACCATAATGCGATCGCTCATAAATTTAACGACGCTTAAATCGTGAGAAATGAAAATATAGGTCAAACCAAATTCAGTTTGTAACTCTTTTAATAAGTTTAAAACCTGCGCTTGTACAGATACATCTAATGCTGAAACCGACTCATCACAGATAATAAACTTAGGGTTAAGTGCCAAAGCCCTTGCAATACAAACACGCTGTCGTTGTCCTCCAGAAAACTCGTGAGGATAGGACTTCATATTATCAGCAGATAATCCCACTCGTTCTAATAAATAAGCAGCGCGATCGCGGCGATCGCGATCGTTTTTTCCGATTCCATGAACCTGTAACGGTTCCATAATTGCCTTCCCAACACTCAAGCGAGGATTGAGAGAATTATAAGGATTTTGGAAGATAATTTGTATCTCCCTTCGCAAATGACGCAAGCGCTTTTTAGCAATTTTAGTAATCGAATTTCCAGCAAAAACAATCGTTCCTTTTAATTCCGGCGTGAGGCGTAATAATGTTCGTGCTAAGGTTGATTTACCACAGCCAGACTCCCCCACTAATCCCAAGGTTTCTCCTTCATAAACCTTGAAAGAAACGTCATTCACTGCCTTAAAATACTGTTTGGTTAAACCAAAAACACTTTTTAAAGGAAAGCCGACGACTAAGCGATCGACAGAGAGTATCGGTTTTGATATTTGCGGTTTTGATTTTTGAGTTTTTGGGTGGGAAGGTTCAACAATATTGTGTTCCTTTTCTCGGATAATAATTTGACCGTTTTCTCCTGCTTCAACTTCCATAAAATCCGCAACAGTAGGCAAAAAATCCACCTTCATATCCAAGCGAGGACGACAAGCTAATAAACCTTTGGTATAAGGGTGTTGAGGATGATGAAAAATGCGATCGCGATCGCCCTCCTCGACAATTTTCCCCTTATACATGACGGCTATGCGATCGGCGACTTCCACAATTACCCCGAGATCGTGGGTAATAAAAATCATCGACATTTTTCGCGCTTTACACAAGTCTCGCAATAAGTTTAGAATACTAGCCTGTACGGTTACATCAAGCGCCGTTGTGGGTTCGTCAGCAATTAATAAAGTGGGATTACAAGAAATGGCCATGGCGATCGTAACTCGCTGTAATTGTCCTCCTGATAATTCGTGAGGATAGCGCTTGAGAATCCCTCTTTTCCGTTCGTTAACTTCCTTAATTAAATCCCCTTCCCCGATCGCTTCTCTTCCCTGTTCTTTGCGTTCTTCAACAATGGTTTCTTGTAACTCTTCATCAGAAGGTAAAAGGCGAACTTCTTGTAAAGATAAGATCGCCCTTCGTCTTGCTTCGGAAGGAGAAACTTTTTGATGTAGGCGAATAGCTTCTGTGAGTTGAAATCCGATGTTATAGACTGGATTAAGGGCGGACATGGGTTCTTGAAAAATCATGGCGATCGCCCCCCCGCGATATTCTCGCCGTTTCTCCTCGGGTAATGCTTGTAAATCGATCGGATTCTCTCCAGATTCGGGACAAAACCAGATTTCTCCCTCGGTAATTTTGCCTGGATAGGGAATCAAACCGAGAATAGCTAAAGAAGTCACAGATTTTCCCGATCCAGATTCTCCAACAATACCAAGAGTTTGACCGCGATCGATTTTAAAATCAATGCCATCAACAGCAAGAATGGAGTTATCTTCTGTGAAAAATTGAACTTGTAGGTTACGAACGTTAAGAACGGTATCGGTCATGCGATGTTAGGCGTTAGCGCGAAAAAAATTCAGAATGATTTTAACAATTTGGCACCCCAAACCTTGTATCTTAAACAGCAATTATGCCATATCGAGCTTAATAAAAAAGGGTAAAGCCCCATCTCCTATTATCTCAACTTAATTCACACAAAAAATGGTACAAAGCGTGACAACAGAAACAAACTGGCCTGATTTTCTCCAACAACTTCTCGATCGCCAATCTCTCTCTCAAGATCAAGCCTCTCAATTGATGCAAGGTTGGCTCAAAGAAGAGATTCCTGCGGTTCTCTCCGGTGCCATCTTAGCAGCAATTCAAGCCAAAGGGGTATCGGCGGCAGAATTGGCAGGAATGGCACAGGTTTTGCAGGCTCAATCTTTGCAGCAAGAGGCGATCGCCCACGATCGCCCGGTTATCGATACTTGTGGGACGGGGGGAGATGGGGCCCATACCTTTAATATTTCCACAGCCGTGGCCTTTGTTTGTGCGGCTGGGGGGGTTGCCGTGGCGAAACACGGCAATCGTTCCGCTTCGAGTAAGGTGGGGTCTGCGGATGTTTTAGAAGCCCTTGGAGTGCATTTAAAGGCGCATCCAGAGAAGATTCGAGGGGCATTGTCGGAGGTGGGGATTACTTTCTTATTTGCCCCAGGTTGGCACCCTGCTATGAAAGCAGTTGTCCCTTTTCGCAAAACCTTAAAAGTCCGGACGGTCTTTAATTTGTTGGGTCCCTTGGTGAATCCTCTGCGGCCAACGGGGCAAGTTATTGGGGTGTTTGACGGGCAGTTTGTGCCGAGAATGGCAGAAGCATTACAAATGTTGGGAATGTCCAAGGCGATCGTTTTGCACGGACGAGAAAAGCTGGATGAAGCGGGTTTAGGGGATGCAACGGATCTGGCTGTTGTTGCGGATGGGACGATGCGATCGCACATTCTCGATCCTCAGTCTTTGGGCATTACTCGGGCATCTCTGGAACAATTAAGAGGGGGAGAAGTTGCCGAAAATACGGAGATTTTACGCAATGTTTTACAAGGAAAAGGTACTCAAGCACATCAAGATGTGGTGGCTTTAAATGCTTCTTTAGCGTTGCAAGTTGGGGAAGCTGTACCGTTTTTAGATCATGCTAAAGGAGTAGAAAAGGCGCGAGAAATTCTCCAAAGTGGTGCCGCTTGGGACAAAGTTGAAGAGTTGGTTAAGTTTTTGGAGAGTTAGGACGGGAAATTCTGCTTATAATGCGATCGCTATTTTTTATGCTAGAAATTCCATCTAAGCTAAATTGAGCGATCGCCCTACAGATTTGATTAAATGGCAAGGCGATCGGAGAGTGCGCTTTCTGGAAAATCAGTAATTAGAACTCTTTTCTCCATCTAAATTGTGGGCTTCATTTCCCTGCAAAGGAGGTGTAAACATACAAACCAAGCGCATATTGGTTTTTGCCCTGAGATAATGTTTATCATGTTTGTCGAGGGCATAGAGAGAACCAACTTCAATAGGATACACGACCCCATCTGCCTCAATTTCGCCCGATCCTTCGATACAGTAACAAGTCTCTTTATGATTTTTATATTCAAGTAAAGATTCACTGTTGGCGAGAATTGTTGTATCGGTGACGGTATAACCCATACCATCTCGTTCTAATAAAAATCGACGGCTTTGACCATTTCCCCAAGCAACATCTCGATCGGTACCAATTAAATCTGCAAGCGTTTTAACAATCATAATTTTTGGAGCAATAATTTTTGTTCTCTTAATTATTTGATCGTCCGCAGAGAAATCCGTAGATTGTTTATCTTTTCTTTAGTTTGCGATCGCCGATTGTTCTCGAAGTTGTTCTGATTTTTCCACCCCTTCACCTGATTTTGCTAAATAAATTCCTAAAAAGAGGATCGGCAGGGATAACCGATCTAACATCGTCAATTGTTCGGCAAAAATAATCCAAGCAAGAAAGGAACTAATGGAAATATCTAGCATCAGGGCGATCGCGGCAAATCCAGATGTGACTTGTTTGAGACTGTAATAAAATAAAAAATGACCGAGTACTTGAACAATGAAGCCCAAAGATACAACTAAAACCCATCCCGATAGAGAAGTGGGAAAGAGAGAATGCCCATGCAAAACAGCATCAAAAACGGCAAAAGGAAAGGCAAACAAACCCGCAAAAAAACAAACTCCCAGCGTTACAGTTAACGTTGAAAGTTTATCGCGAAGTTTCCCAATAATCAGCAATTCTCCACTGAACAGAATCCCAGAAAATAAAGCAAGACCATCGCCAAATAACGATTCTTGGAGAAATTGTAAATCTTCCAGACTGACGATACTTGCTCCAGTAATTGTTAGGATTAAACCGAGTATAAATTTGCGATCGAAAGATTGGCCAAATAGCAACCAAGCACCAAGAGTAGTAAAAATCGGGTTTTGATAGTGTAGCAAACAAGAATGGGCAATTGTTGTCAGATCGAAAGACAATGCCCAAGTGATTAATGTCCCAGCTAAACACATTCCTGCTCCCATTAAAAGCAACCAATGCTGTAATGTTAACGGCTCTTGTGTTAGTATTTCTTTGCCATTCTTCTTGGCGATCGCGTTTTGGAAACAATAAATACTGCCCAAGGCAACACTGGCAATCCAAAAACGATTAAAAATAATGGCTTCTGGGTGTAATTCTGCCATCAGAGATTTGGTCAAAATTGCTGAGAGAGAAAGAAGCACAACTCCCAAGCTCAAGGCGATAAAAGTAACCTGAGTTCTTTGCGGCCTTATGATTTTGATATCCGTCAATTGCAGGCAAATATTCATCGATTGAATAGTTTTTTAAGATGAGATTAAGAAGGTGTTAAAACTCATGGCAAAGATCGAGTTTACTGGAATTTTGCTCGCTTACTTTCCAGTCATTTTGGCTTGTGTCTTTTTTAGATTTTCTTTATAATCAATTGGGTTTACGCTATCCAGTGTAGTTCTTCTTCCGGCGATCGTCACGCCCTCAGAATACAGAGCGATCGCCTCGACTGGGAAGGAAGGAACGAGTTAAGGTACAATCCAGAAGTGCTTACTTTATCCCAAATACCCGATTAAACGAGCAAGTGAGCAATACGCCCCTAAACCAAACGGCTCATCAAGTGTAAATGTTGGGAATGTCTAAGGCGATCGTTTTACACGGACGGGAAAAGCTGGATGAAGCGGGTTTAGGGGATGCAACGGATCTGGCTGTTGTTGCTGATGGGACGATGCGATCGCACTGGAAAATTTTATCAGAGTCAAATCGACGAAAAGACAATTATTTTTTACTTACAGCTAATTATGAAAGCATCCGAAGAAAAGCTCGATCGATTCTTATCTCAGAATGAAACGCAATTTGTCATTCCCATTTACCAAAGAAATTACGATTGGAAGTATTCAGAATGTGGACAGCTTTTAGATGATATTTTTGAACTAGGAAAAGATGACAATCTGAATGCTCATTTTATTGGCAGTATTGTTTATATTCATGACGATGTTTATTTTGCTGGAGGAATTAGAGAGTTAACCATAATTGATGGACAGCAGCGCTTGACAACTGTAACGTTAATTTATTTAGTTCTCTATAGACTTGCTAAATTACTGGGAAATGACCGTTTGGTAAATCAAATTAATAAAACCTATCTGATTAATGAATTTGCAGATGATGAAGAAAAATTAAAATTAAGACCGACAGATAATAACGATCGTGCTTTAAAGTATCTTCTCCGTGACGATCCTCAAGAAGAATATCATACTTTTTCCCGATTAATCGAGAATTTTAATTACTTTAAAACCAAAATAAATGAGAACAATTATGAATTTGTTCGTAAAGGATTAAAAAAATTAATGTTCGTTAAAATTTCTCTGGAACGAGAAAAAGATGATCCGCAAAGAATTTTTGAAAGTCTTAACTCAACAGGTCTAGCACTATCCCAAGCCGATCTTATCAGAAACTATATTTTAATGAGACTCAATCGAAAGTCTCAAAATCAAATTTATGATAACTACTGGGAATATATAGAACAACTAGCAAAAGATGAATTAAAGAATGAAAGTAGAGTTTCTGACTACATCCGAGACTATCTAACGCTTGAAAATAAGAGGATTCCTAATAAAAATAAAGTTTATCAGGAATTCAAAGATAAGTATCCTATATCGACGATTGAAGAATTAGAAAAAAATCTTAAATCTATCAAGAAATTTGTCATATATTATAATAAGCTATTAAATCCAGCTAAGGAAAATGATAAAGATATTCGACTTCAGCTAGAATTTATTAAGCAGCTAGAGATCAATGTTACTTATCCATTTTTACTTAAAATTTATGATGATTATTCAACGGAATTAATCTCAAAAAAAATATTTATTGGAGTATTAGAAATCATTCAATCTTTTACATGGAGACGGTTTATTATCGGTCTACCACCAAGTGCATTAAATCAAATTTTTATGCGTCTTTATGAAGATGTCAATCATGAAAATTATTTACCTTCAATCCAATTCGCTCTAACCAAGAAAAAAGGAAGTCAAATATTTCCGAGAGATACAGAGGTTCTCCATGCTCTTAAAGAAAAAAATATGTATGATGTTCAATCAAAAAATAGAATTTATTTCCTAAAAAGACTTGAAAACTATGAAAATAAAGAACCTGTTAAAATAGAAGACAATGATAGTCTGACAATAGAACATATTTTTCCTCAAAATCCAGATCCGCAATGGAAAATTGACTTAGGAAAAGAAGAATATAATTTAATTAGAGAAAACTATGTGAATACAATCGCTAATCTTACGCTATCGGGAAATAATGGCAAGCTGGGAAACAAACCTTTTCTGATTAAACGAGATATGAATATTGATGGTAAAGAGCAAGGTTATAAATATAGCCGACTTTGGTTAAATCGCTATCTGACGGAGATAGATCGATGGGGAAAAGAAGAGATTGAGAAGAGATTTGAAATTATTAAAGAAAGATTTTTGAAAATATGGATATTCCCGGAAGTTGAAGTTGAGGAAAAAATAGTTTTTGATGTCAATATTTTTGATGCAGAAGAGCCAACAGGTAAAAAATTAGAATATGCGATCTTTTTCGATCGCAAATTGGATATATCAAGTGTTACAGATTTGTATCTAGAAGTAATGAAAATTTTGTTTAATTTACAACCTGAAACTTTCTTTACTTCGAGTTTAAGCGAATATCTACGAATTACAAAAGACCCACAACAATGCAGTAGACCAAATTCCCTTAATGAAACATATTTTATAGACACAAAGCTAAGTAGCAAACACAAATTTGATCGGCTCAAAAAAACTCTAACTATTTTGGACTGTGAAGATGAACTAATGATTAAGTATAAAGATTAAATGTAGGTTAATTTTTTTGAGCTTAATTAATATATTAATCAACCAAGTTCAAACCGCGATCGCATCTTAATAATCAAGTAATTTCAACCGGCGATCGCAATCTTAACTTTTCGATCGATATTTTCACATCCTTCCCCCGATCGTGTTTTGTCAGCGCGATCGCAAAGAACTAGGAAGGAAGGAGCGAATTAAGGTACAATCTAGAAGTGCTTACTTTATCCCAATACCCGATTAAACGAGCAAGTGAGCAATACGTCCAGAAACCAAACGGCTTAACAAGTGTAGAGGTTAAAAGTCCGAATATGTCTAAAACTTCATCTCTTTCTTCCGTATCTCCTGCGGTACTCGTCATTTTAGATGGCTGGGGTTATCGCGAAGCAAGCGATGGAAACGCGATCGAAGTCGCGAAAACCCCGATTATGGATAGTCTCTGGGAGGCTTATCCTAAAACCTTAATTCGCACATCCGGTAAAGATGTTGGCTTACCCGAGGGTCAAATGGGTAACTCAGAAGTCGGACACCTGAATCTTGGTGCAGGTCGCATTGTACCTCAAGAACTGGTTCGCATTTCTGATGCGGTGGAAGATCGTTCCATTCAGCGAAATCCCGCTTTAGTCGAAATTTGCCAAAAGGTACGCAAAGCCGGAACAAAATTACATTTATTTGGACTTTGTTCTGATGGGGGCGTACACTCTCACCTAAATCATTTAATTGGCTTGCTGGAAATTGCCAAGGCTCAAGATATTGACGATGTTTGTATCCATGCGTTTACCGATGGTCGCGATACTATGACCACAGAAGGCGCAAATTACCTGCAACAGATTGAAGACAGCATTAAAACCATTGGAGTCGGCCGCATCGCCACCATTAGCGGTCGTTACTATGCAATGGATCGCGATCGCCGTTGGGATCGCGTCCGCAAGGCTTATAACATTATTACTGGCGACGGTGATGGTAGTGGATATACTGCCGTAGAAACACTTAAATATTTCTACTTAAAGAAAATCACGGACGAATTTATACCACCAACCCGAATTGCCCCCGGTGCTGTGGAAGCGGGGGATGGAATTATTTTCTTTAACTTCCGTCCCGATCGTTCTCGCCAATTAACCTCTGTTTTTGTTCAACCAGATTTTGATAGTTTTGAACGGAAATTCATTCAACCTCTGCATTTTGCCACTTTTACCCAATACGATCCCCATTTTCCCGTTGCTGTTGCTTTCCCTCCCCAAAACCTGACCAATATTTTAGGGGAAGTCATCGCCGATCGCGGCTTGAAACAATTCCGCACTGCTGAAACGGAAAAATATCCCCACGTTACCTATTTCTTCAATGGTGGCTTAGAAACCCCCGTAGCAGGAGAAGACCGGGAACTGATTCAAAGTCCAATGGTGGCCACCTACGATAAGGCTCCCGCTATGTCCGCCGAATTGGTCACGGATACCGCCTCTGCTGCCCTAGAAAAGGGCATTTACTCCCTCATCGTGATGAACTACGCTAACCCGGATATGGTGGGTCATACGGGCAATATGGAAGCCGCTTTAACGGCGATCGAAACCGTCGATCGCTGTCTCGGTCGTCTCGTGGAAGCCGTTAGCAAAGCCGGAGGAACAATGTTAATTACCGCCGATCACGGTAATGCAGAATATATGTGGGACGAAGACCATAAACCTTGGACAGCGCACACCACCAACCCCGTACCGTTTATTTTAATTGAAGGGGAAAAACTGAAGATTCCCGGTCACGGCACCGATGTACAACTGCGAGACGATGGGCGTTTGTGCGATATTGCTCCTACTATCCTAGAAATTTTAGGCTTACCGCAACCGGAAGAAATGACTGGGCGATCGCTTCTCCAACCCGTCGGTTTTGAGGTTAAACCCAATCGTACCCCCGTTAAAGTTTCCCTTTAACGGCGATCGGTGCAGGGAATTACCCATTCCTAAATAACTCAAAAACCTGACGGCTAAACCCTTTTAACCTCTCCGCGACATCTGTAGCGGGGAGGTATTTTCCTTCAAACTGCCAATTAGCGATAGTGGAGAGTCGCCAGGCTTCCCCTTGATGATTAAAAGCGGCGGTTTCCATACCAATTAACTCATAAGAGTCTTCGAGGGGGTCTTGATAAAAGCGAATTTGTACGAGAATACTGCGACCTTGGAAACGAGGACTCCACCCCGGAAAGTGGAAACCAATATCGATGGAGTCGGGATCTAACCATTCTTGGGTATCTGGGTCATTGCGCCAAGGCTTGAGATCCGCCTTTGCATCGGGAAACTCCGCCTTAAACAAATTCACCACGGCGGCGATTTTGCTGGCAACTTTGACGCTTCTGACCTGTTCTGCTGCGTTCACGCCCTTCCTCCTCGGTTAACGAAACTTAAAGAATGGTTTATCTACTATTTACGAACAAACTTAGCAAATCTGTTCGTTAATTTACGGAATGGGAAAAAATTTGGCGATCGCGATCGCGTATTCTGTCCATAATGTCATCCATTCAGAAAAATAAAAAAAGAGTGTTAATCAAAGATAGTATTGCTGTTGGTTCTCTGGAGTGGTTTTATCGGGAGGAGAAACCCGAAGGAGAAACCGATCGCCTCCCAGTGGTTTTATTGCACGGTATTCCTTCCCAAAGTTATAGTTGGCGGTTTGTGATGCCTCTGCTGTCCGATCGCGGTTATCGGGCGATCGCGCCAGACTGGATCGGTCACGGTTTTTCTGATAAGCCGGAAAAGTGGAATTTTGCCTACACTCCCGATGCTTATATTGCAGTTTTAGGTAAGTTATTTGATGCTTGGAAACTGGATAAAATTCATTTAGTTGTGCAAGGATTTTTAGGCTCTGTGGGCTTACAATATGCTTTGCGAAATCGCGATCGCATCGCCAGTTTATTGATTTTAAATACACCTCTTTCAACCCAAGCCAAACTACCTTGGAAAATGCGAACTTGGGGGATTCCCTACGTGGGGGATATGCTAACCCAAGACCCTCTTTTAATCGATCGCACTCTGGAAGGAGGAAGCGGTTTTGTGATTCAAGATGATGATTTAGATATTTATCGTCGTCCTTTTTTACAGGCATCTGATGTCGGAAGGGCATTAACTGCGACAGTACAGAATCTTCGCCTGGCTAAAGCAATGGAGGAAATTGAAAAGGGTTTAGCAGAATGGGACAAACCCACGCAAATTATTTGGGGAGAAGGTGATCCTTGGTTAACCCTTGATGCAGTGGAGAGTCTTGCTAATACGAATAGCAATATTAAACTGGAAAAATTAGCAGAAGCCAAACATTATCCTCAAGAACATTGGGGGAAAGAAGTTGGCGCGATCGTGACGCGATTTTTGCCTTAACATTGCCTTAACATTGTTGGCGATTTGGTTTTGGAAATGCGATCGCTTTGCAATACTATGATAACGCGATCGCATTTTGTCAAGCCAGTTGGTTGGAAAAATCTGGTTGAAGTACAAGCAATACAATGACAGCAGGCAGAAAAACAAACAGTCAGAATCAACATTGGGGAACACCTAAAATTTATGTTGATGCGGTTAAAAACTTTTTTGGTGGTAAAATTTCTCTCGATCCCTGTTCCAATCAATATTCAATTGTAGGAGCAGAAATAGAATACTTATTGCCCGATCGCGACGGTTTAGAAGAATCATGGAATTATCCAACAATTTATGTTAATCCTCCTTACGGATCGGATAAAAAACGAAAGACAACAATCAAAAACTGGCTGGAAAAATGCGTTATAGCACATCAAAAATATCGCTCTGAAGTCTTAGCATTAGTTCCCGTGGCGACCAATACCGGACATTGGAAAAAGAATGTTTTTAGTAAAGCAACTGCAATCTGTTTTTTGTACGATACGCGCCTGAAATTCTTAGAAAATGGTCAAAATATAGGTAAAGGTGCGCCTATGTCCTGTGCAATGATCTATTGGGGGAAAAAGTATGCTCAATTTTATCAAATTTTTATTAACTATGGTGCAGTGGTTGATATTAGATATTTACAAAATGAGATCATCGGCCCTGAAAGAAAGGAATATCAGTTACCATTATTTGAAACATTAGAAATAGTTTAGCTTTTCTTCAAAATCGGAAAAATGACCCTTACTTTTGATTCTAAAATTTACAGTGATTTACTACTTAAGCATCAGCCTCGAATTATCAAAACAGAGGAAGATAACGAAAAATTTCTCGCAGTCGTGGAGGAGCTTATCTCTCGCTCTCATTTAACACCAGAAGAAGATACTTTTTTGGAACTTTTAGTAAAACTAATTGAAGATTTTGAAGAGAAAAATTATAAACTTAATGTTTCAACACCGCGATCGCGCTTGCTTCATTTGCTGGAGGCTAGAAATTTACAACAATCCGATCTAGCAAGCGTTTTTGGTTCTCGAGAACTTGCTTCTCAAATTATCAGTGGAGAATGTGCGATCGCCCGAGAACAAGCTGAAATTTTAGGTCAATTCCTCCAGGTCGATCCGAGTTTATTTTTGTTGAATTAGGCGATCGTGATCAATCCCTCGTATCGCTTTGAATTTGTTGGAGAAGACTTTGAGAACGCTGAATGGCTGCTTCTAGTTCGAGTTCTGCAAGGCGATCGAGTTCTTGTCGATCGCCATCTGAGAGAGCGTTTCTCGTGGCTGAGGTCTCGTGAAATCGAGCCATTAAATCTTGTAATTTTTTGTGTTGTTGGGACGGGAAAAAGCGATCGCTTTGAGTACGATGCAAGATAATTGCGGTTGCACTATCTCGAACAATTCCAGCATCATTTAATTGTTGTTCGATATTATCCAATGCTTGACCGGGAGTGGAACCGATCGCTTGTTTTTGGCCGCAGATGGCTCGATATTTTGCGGTGCGATCGTCCGATTCTGGAATAATTGCGATCGTTGTCATTTTAGCGTGTTTGACAATACATTGGTTTTAATTATAGCGCGATCGCTTTTCAGTTTGGAGAGTTGAGGCGATCGCAAAACAAAAATCTATGTTTGTCTCGGATCGTTGAGAGTCATCAAGTTGAAATGACTTGCTTGTATTGTTGTGCTAATGACCGTAACTTTTTGAGTAATGTGTGGGAGATCGCTAACCCCAAAGCTGCGATCGGGAAATGGGTGAGATCGCATTGCATAGCTGTTTCATAGCAGTGCGATCGCGGTTGTAAGAGTTTAATCATGGGGGAGTTCGATCCCGTTGTCTATCAATAATTGAGCAAGGCGATCGGCTCTTTCTCGCTCTCGTTCCTCTCCCAAAAGCACCAAATTCTCCTCGGGGTCGTAGAAACGCAGCCAAGAGGCCGTCTCTCGCAATATTGTTCCTTCCCATGTTCCCAACCACAACCCCAGATTGTCACACCACAACCAACCGCGATCGCTTGGCGTTAATGCTTCATAACGTCCGTTTGCACCCAATCGCCACCCTTGTAGGGATTCGGGGTCGAAAGGGTCGTAAACAAAATAATTGCGCGTGCGAAATGTTCTCTCGTAAAGAACTCTTTTTTCTGCTAAATCCGTACTTGCAGTTGAAGGGGATAATAATTCGATAACGACATCGGGATAGCGTCCTTGTTCGTCCCAAATGACCCAACCTTGGCGCTCTCTCGTTCCATCCACATCCAGCACCACAAAGAAATCGGGTCCGCGAAAGTCCTTATTTTTGACCTGCGATCGGCTGAAGTACAGGAACATATTCCCCCCAGCAAAATAATCATCGCGTTCGCGATATGCCTCGTGTAGGGACTCGATTAAAACATTGATGGCGATGCGATGGCGGTTGCTTTCCAAGGGTTCTCCGTCGTCAAATATTAAATTGGTTGGGGGAGGCGAAGGGACAAACTCCTCAATAGATTGGGTTTTTGGATTTTGTTCTTCAACTTTGACAGACATGGCGAGTTTCCCGTGGTTTCTCCCATCCTATCAATTTTGAGGGCGATCGCATCTCGTCCGGCGTTGTCGGGAGTGCGATCGCTTCTTTGCGATTCAATCGACAAAAAAGTTTCAAAGAATTATCATAAAATAATGCGATCCCACAAAAATTATGACTTTCGATCTTCGTAATATTCATCCCCTCTCAGATTTCCAACGAAGTGCTAAATCATTTCTGGCAACCCTTAAAGAATCCCAATCTCCGATCGTGCTTACTGTAAATGGTAAAGCAGCCGTTGTCGTTCAAGAAGCCGAAAGCTATCAACGCTTACTCGAACGCATGGAATTACTCGAATCAATGGTTGGACTTCGCAAAAGTTTGGACGAATTTGAGCAAGGAAAAGGAATGCTTTTAGACGAGGCATTTCAACAATTGCGAGAAAAACATGACATACCAGATTAAAATTTCGCCGACTGCGATCGCTTTAGTACGGAGCCATTCCTATTAATATTTACTGTTGTTCTTATCAACATTTTATATTAATCCCAATCAATCAAAGCACAATCGCTCATTTCTCCTCATTGGTTGATTCTTTCAAAACAATACCCATTTGTTGACAATCGCGATTTGAGGTTGTGCCATCAGGTAGTATTGTTTGACAAAGTAGTGCTTGACTGAGTTGCCCCTTCGTTAAATTTTTTGCATTTCGTAAGTTGGTTTTATATAATTTTGTTCCTTTGAGAATCGCACCTTCTAGATCTGCTTCTTGCAAATCAGCACAATCAATAGCTGCTTGAGTTAAATTAGTCTTTTTAAGATCTGCACCTTGCATTTTAGCAAACCGAAAATCCACATCTGATAGATCTGCATCCCAAAGTTTTGCTTTTACTAAACGAGCTTTGTTAAAACTAGCTTTTTTCGCCCTTGCGCCAACTAACATGGCATCATCAAGGCGAGAATCAACAAAACGACATTCTTCAAGTATAGCCTCAGTTAAAATTCCTCCTTCTATGAAGGAGGAACTCAAATCGGCATTTTTAAGAATAGCTCCATTTAACCTTGATCCTCTCAAATTTGCTGAATTTGCTCTTATCCCTGTTAAATCTCTTCCTTTTGGCGCACAAAAAAAATCAAGATTGGATTTGTCTAGAAAAAAGTTTGTCAGCCCTAATCCTTCAGGTATGTATGCTCCGATTAAATTAACACCAGATAGATTTAATTTTAATTGTGTAAACTCATCCTTAGAAATATGTTTTTGACTCACTAAGTTTGCAATGACTTGCAAACAGACTTGTATATCTTCTTTAGGTCGAGGGGGATTAAAAATCATCTGCCTAATCTTATCCAATTGTTCTTGACTTAAATATTGCTCGTTGGCAGTAGCAAAAACACCACGATTTATGAATTCTGAAGGGCTGTTAACTCTAATGAATGCACAAAGAATCTCTACAATGTTTAAAATATCTCGGTCTGAATCAATTGCAATTCTTTCCAAAGCGTATAAGCCACCAATCCTGACCGATAAATTATCAGATCCAATTTGCTCGACTGCTTTAGAAAGTCGATCAGTAATTTGGCTATCTAATGTTATTTGAAGCTGATTCCAAGTAAAGAATAAACCAATCAGCAGTGCTGATCCCCCCACTACGCTCCCAATTGTCGTAATAAAACTTGCTCTATCTTGAGCAGTTTGAGGCTGAACATAAAACACTTCTACAGCAACAAGAAGTATGCAAAGCAGTATCAAAATTCCAATCGCATATCTAAAAAGGTTTCGATTGAGTGATGACCTGTTCATAGCTTAAATAAGTAAATAATTTTGAATTGTACCAAAATTATTTACTGCCATACAACTAAGAAACGAGTGGTCATCAGAAGCTACACGGTCACACAAACTATTCGTCATTGTTTCTCGCTCTTTTCTTGAACATATTTTTCAATAAATTCCACCACCACCGCATTCATATTTGTCCCTTCCATTTTGCAGCGCGGTGGAAGAACCGATCGCCCTTCTTTGCTAAAACACCCGTAAAATACTGGCAACCTTAACTCCTGGGCGATCGCCGCACAAGAACCGGGTGTAAAATTGGGATATCCTGCCTTTACACCTCAGCCATGTCTAATCGATTTCGTTCGTCAGGCTACCATCCCATCCGGAAGGTTAAAGTAATCTTGTCCGGTCTTCATGTTGCAGTAGCTACTGACTTCAGCGTTGCTTATAAAGTAATTTTATCAGTCCCTGTTTTAGGAATTGCTTTCTTTTTACGGCAATGGGTAGACTTTAGCTTGCTATTATTAGCGATGGGGTTAATGTTGATTTCCGAGCTATATAACAGCGCGATCGAGGTTTTGTGCGATTTTGTGGAGCCTAATTATAACGATCGCATACGAACGATCAAAGATATTGCCGCAGCAGCCGCAGGTCTCAGCATTATAGTCTGGGCAACACTTTTAATCATCGAGAGCATTCGTCTTTTGCAGATATAAAAGCCCATAACTCTATCCATTAAAACACCCGTAAAATACTGGCTACCTTAATATCATCCACAGACTCGAATTGATGAATAGCATCGATCGCCCGATGGAAATTGCCCTCCCGCACATCGTGAGTTACTACCACAACCTCCGCGCGATCGCCTTGAAAGCCAATTTGCACGAGAGATTCCAAACTGACCCCATTATTGCCAAAACAAGTCCCCAAATGCCCCAAAACCCCAGGGCGATCGCCGCACAAAAAGCGGGCGTAAAATTTGGTTTCTAACTCCTCAATCGGCGTAACTGTGGCATAATCTTGATGGAAACAGCCATAAAGGGGATGAACGCCTTTACTCGTATCAATACTTTTCAATAACGCCACAATATTGAGAATATCTGCAACAACCGCACTCGCCGTCGCCCCTTTCCCCGCACCTGGGCCATAAAACATCACCTCTCCCAAAGGATCCCCTTCAACGAAAATGGCGTTATATACCCCATTAACACTCGCGAGGGGGTGCTTATAGGGAACGAGAGTGGGACCCACCCGCACTTGCAAACTGTTGCGAGTATGGCTGTCCTTTTGGGCGATCGCCAGCAATTTAATGGCAAACCCCAGGCGATCGGCATAGGTAATATCGGTGGTGTTAATTTGACGAATGCCCTCCCGTTCGATATCTTCGTAGCGAATGCGATCGCCAAAGGCCAAAGAAGCCAAAATGGAAATCTTATCCGCAGCATCAAAACCATCTACATCTGCCGTAGGATCCGCTTCCGCATAGCCCAACTGTTGCGCTTCAGCCAGAACATCCGCAAAATCCCGCCCCGCTTCCTTCATCTGGGTCAAAATATAATTGGTCGTCCCATTAATAATGCCCGTGATGCGCTGAATGCGGTTAGCACCCAAGGATTGTTTTAAAGGCTGTAGAATGGGGATTCCTCCCCCAACCGCCGCTTCTAGGAGAATGTATACCCCCGCCTTATTCGCCGCCGTGTAAATCTCATCCCCATGACGGGCAATTACCGCCTTATTTGCCGTTACCACGTGCTTACCCGAGGCGATCGCCTTGAGGATCAGCGATCGCGCCGGTTCGATCCCCCCGATCAATTCCACCACAATATCAACTTCGGGATCCTCTATAATACCCTCAACATCCGTCGTCACAATCTCTGGCGGTAGCGCGATCGCCCGAGGTTTATCCAAGGAACGAACCCCCACCCGGTGAATTTCCACCTCCCCCAGTAAAGCATTGCGTCCGGCTGGATTCAACAAAATTTCCGCCGTTCCCGTCCCTACTGTTCCCAAACCCAATAACCCGATCTTAAAAGCCACGATCTTTATTTCTCTAACATTTTCCTTTCTCTAGAGTAGCGAGAATTGGCAGTAGCGGAAAGAGGGAAGAGGAGTTAGCAGGTCAAACTCTTCCAAAGATGTCTCAATACCTGATACATTTACCCAGTATTGGCAAATAAAGTTGAAAAAATAATATGAAAGCTCTGGTTATCGGTGGTGATGGTTATTGCGGTTGGGCAACAGCCCTTCACCTTTCTAATCAAGGATACGAAGTCGGCATTCTCGATAATTTAAGTCGCCGCTACTGGGATACGAAGTTGGGAGTCGATACCCTGACCCCCATCGCCCCCATTCAAAAACGCTTACAACGATGGCAGGAGTTGACGGGGAAAACCATCGATCTGTTTATTGGCGATATTACCGATTATGATTTTTTAAGCAAATCCCTACGGCAATTTGAACCGACTACAATTGTTCACTTTGGGGAACAGCGATCGGCACCTTATTCGATGATCGATCGCGAACACGCTGTTTTTACCCAGGTTAATAATGTGGTAGGAACGTTGAATATCCTTTATGCCATGAAGGAGGATTTTCCCGATTGCCATTTGGTGAAGTTGGGAACGATGGGAGAATACGGTACCCCCAATATTGATATTGAAGAAGGTTATATCGAGATCGAACACAACGGACGCAAAGATACCCTTCCTTATCCCAAACAACCAGGTAGTTTCTATCATCTTTCCAAAGTTCACGATAGCCATAATATTCACTTCGCTTGCAAAATTTGGGGGCTTCGCGCAACGGATCTCAACCAAGGTATTGTTTATGGGGTGAAAACAGAAGAAACGGCGATGGATGAACTTCTCATCAATCGTTTAGATTACGATGGTGTCTTTGGGACGGCATTGAATCGCTTCTGTATTCAAGCGGCGATCGGACATCCTTTAACGGTTTATGGAAAAGGCGGTCAAACGCGGGGTTTGTTGGATATTCGCGATACAGTACGCTGTATGAAATTGGCGATCGATAATCCTGCGGAACCGGGTCAATTCCGTGTCTTTAACCAATTTACGGAACTTTTTAGTGTTGGCGATCTGGCGTTGAAAGTCAAGAAAGCGGCGGCTAAAATGGATTTGGAAGTAAAAATTGACAATCTTCCCAATCCTCGAGTTGAATTGGAAGAACATTATTTTAATGCCAAGAACACGAAACTTCTTGATTTAGGCTTAAAACCTCATCTTCTTGATGAGTCTTTACTCGATTCTTTGCTCAATTTTGCCACAAAGTATCAAAATCGAGTTGATAAACAACAAATCTTGCCTACGGTATCTTGGCATCGACAACAAAAAGAAGAAGTAACTTCTCCAACCAATAATGGTACGGGAAAAAATGGTAGCATTCCGGTTTCTTCTCCTGAACCTGTTGCTGCTAACTGAAGCTAAAGGGCGATCGCGCTAAAGTATATAGGGGTGTTCCTGAGAACATCTCTATATTTTTTGTTTTTTGGTCTTATTGCATGGTTTTTGTTTTAGAATCCTACCGCGATCGCTGCGATCGCTTACCCAAAACAGGGCGACATATCTTGGCACAATACGATGAAGAATCAATTGTTGTCTACCAAGCATATCATCCCGCGATCGGCCATTTTGCAGCAGAACAAGGATATTTTGGGGGTGAGTCCTTTAAGTTTGATCGCATGAGTTGGATCAAAACTAGCTTTCTCTGGATGATGTATCGTTCGGGATGGGGAACAAAACCCGGTCAAGAAGTGATTCTCGCCATTAAACTCAAGCGGACTGCATTTGATGAAATCCTGTCTCTGGCTATACCTTCTCATTTTAGTCCTAAACTATATGCAACTCAAAAAGAATGGAAACAGGCTCTCAAGAGGTCTTTAGTGCGTTTACAATGGGATCCCGATCGCCAACCTAATGGCGATCGTTTAGAACGACGTGCGATTCAATTGGGACTGCGAGGAGAAGTTCTCTCTCGCTATGCCAGAGAATGGATTGTAGAAATAGAAGACATTTCCGATTTTGTTCGAGAACAATATAACCATATTAGAGACGATCGGGAAAATTTACTAATTCCTAGAGAAGAAAACTATTAAAAAGTATAGAATTAATTAAGCTGTTTGTCATTTAAACCGTTCTCATAATCTTTCTATCCGTTTAGACTACTCACAATCATCTTAAGGAGTGACAAGGGACTATCCTTGGTGAACTAATTTCAATTTTTTGGCTCGTCTTCTTTGAAATTGATTCAGAATAATTTTTATTCAGTTAATCACTGTCTTCAAAAATAACTCTATTGAGTGTTTCAACTAATTGAAAAACAGTCGTTGACGGATTCATATTATGTCTTCTTATTTTTTCTTCTACCGATAGATTATCCAAACTATCTGATTTTTCATCTCTAGCATAGCTTTGCCAAAGTTTTTTTGCATTTCTTATTGCATTTTCTTGTTTATCTTTGAGTTTATCATACATATCTTGAGAATTTTTCTTATATTTCTCTCCCAATCTTGTTTTTGTACTTAACATTTCATTTAAGTTGCTTCGATGTGTTGCACTTTCATAATATTCATAATGTAATAAATACCATAATTCAAAAGCATCATTAGAAATTGCTAAATTGATATCATTGTTACTTGCTAATTGAATAGCTTCATTAAAGTTGTGCTGATTTTTATTTTCTGGCTTTGCATCTCTATCAAAAACGCACCAAACTTCATCTTTTTCATAAGTTCTATCTTTTTTCTTCTTCTTTATAGCTTCTTTTACAACTGTTATTCCTACTCCACCTCCTTTGTTACACGCAGTTTGAATTTCAATATCGATCGTGGCTTTTTGCTTATCTCTACCTATTTGTTGAAAATACTTAAAATAGTTAGGTTCAGTTTGCTCTCCTTCGCAAATAATAAGAAATCTTTTTCTAATCTGTCGTCTATTTACTTTTCTTTGTTTAAAATCTCTATTTTTTTTAGACATTTTTAATTAATTATATAAAGGTTTTAAAAGATTACCAATTAAAGGAATTGCTCCATATCTTCCACGAATATAATCTGACTCAAAATCCCGATCTTCTGAAATATCATATTCTACCAAAGAATATAAATCTGTTGCTCCAATGGTATTCTTTTCTGTAAACCAGATTTGATCTCGTCTGAACAGTCTACTTCCAAATAAATCGGGATTGAGTAAATTTATATCATGAGTTGTGAAAATCAGTTGTGCCGATTTCGGATTATAATCATTTGAATTAAATAACTGGATTAGTTTATGCGTAATAATAGGATGCAATCTAGCGTCTAATTCATCTACAATCAGAATTTGACGATTTCTTAAAGCGTTTAAAATAAGAGCGGAAAAGTAAAACAGTTTTTTCGTCCCCTCAGATTCATTTTTTTCAAGATCAAATTTTTCCAATCCAACTATTTCATTATTTTTATCATATTTTTTGTGAGATGTTTGAATCAAAAACTCATTATGTAATGATTTAGAAAACAAAGATTGTACTAAATTTTCTCTAGAACCAAATAGATTTTTAGGAGAAATTTCTTCTTTAGTAATTTCAATATCTTGAATGGATAAATCCAAATTTTTAATTAATTCAATAATTTCTTTTCTCCTTGGAGGATATTCACAAGCTCGCAAGGTAAATTGTTTATATAAGTTATCATATTTCCCTGCTCCAAAAATAGTTCTACAATTTGCAAACCATCTTATAATTTGCGTAGAAACTTTACCATTAAATTGCGAAGAAACAGAAAGAAATAGAGAATTTGGTTTAGTTTTATCATCTAAGTTTATACCTTCCTTAAAAAATTTAGGACTTATTTTAAAACCATTTCTACTTCTTTCAAATAATCTGTATTCTTGAATATTAGGTGTATAGTACAACCACTCTTTTATGATTTTCTTTTGAGATACTTTAAAACCATATCGATAAACTTTTTTATCTAAACAAAAACGAGCTTGAAAAAATGATGCTTTTTGCTCTGTTTCTGTACTTAATCTAAAAGGTTCAACATCAATTTCATCTGTAATTTGCATCTCTTTAGAAGAATTAATCACAAAGTTTTGCATAAAGCTAAATGCTTTGGCGAGATTACTTTTTCCACTTGCATTAGCTCCATAAATAACTGCTGTTTTTAATAAACTTAAGTCTTCTTCAACTGAAAAGACATTATTTTCATCAATATCCGAATCTTTGCTCTTAATTTCAGAGGCAACCATGCTAAAAGTAACGACTTTTTTAAAAGACAAGAAATTGCCAACCTGAAACTCAATTAACATAATTTTAATTCATCCTTATTGTTATTTTCTTGGTTTAAAGTGGAATATGATTTTAGCAGTCATTTTAACGTTTTATTCTATTTTGATTACTTTATTGATTTTTTGATCATGAAAATCTCTTGTTGATTTGTAGCGATCGCTTCATCTAATCTCCAAACAGGGCGCGATCGCTAAGGGATTCAGTTGGATTTGTTTGGGGAATCCCCGTCTCTTTAGAGCGGGGAGGATGTTAATCTAAAATCATCAATTCAAAGAATCTAACTTTTCTTGCAGTTCTTGGGGCGATCGCGGTTGCCAATTTTCTCCCCATAAGCGTCGCAACATTTCTATCGCTTTTTCCCGTGTTTGTCCCGTATTGCCCTCATGTCTGCGCCAAAACGCATCCCACCAGTCCGGGGGTTCAACTTTATTACCATCGTATTCTGTGGGTCGTCCTGTCTCACCATCAACGACTAAACTGCCTACATAGTCTGCATCGGCATAGACGCGATCGATCTGTTCTTTAATCTCTCGCAGATCTTGTTCGGAAACAACCCCGTTACTGGTGGCTTTGTAAAATTGTACCGTGACTCGGATGGGAAAATCTGGATCCCGTTCGATCGCCAAATTGTCAATTTCAGTGAAGGGTCCTTCAATTTCACCGTGACCGATAACGGCAGCCTCAACGTCGCTACGGGCGCTGCTTTCAGGGGCAACTTCAGACATTACCATATTATCGTCCATAGCACCCAATCCGAAGCGCAAGGGCTGTTTCTGTTTGAGGGGAACTTGGATTAACATTACCATATTTAACCCTTCTTCTCCTGCTGCTTCTGGGGTGGGATCTGTTGTTGTATTTTCCGATCCTTCTGCTGTTTGAAAGTCGCTGAGACGTTGACCCGTTAAACTAGCCCGATCGCCGTTTTGGTTGAAAAATAAACGCTGTCCCCAAGTTCCTCCTGCGTCAAAAGCATCTCGTTTATTATCAATAACAGTAACACTTGTGCCTTCCCGTGTCGCTAAAATGGTGAGAACGGCGGGATCTCCCTCATAGGATTGATAATTGAACAAAACGGGATTAAATTCAGCTTTCCCGTCTCGGGGAATGGGGAGAAAACAGGCTTGGGCAGAAACCAGAACATGAGTATCGCGATCGGCGAGTAAGGATGTTTTTCTGCTGTTCCAAGAGTCCGGCTGGTTTAAATAACCGCGCAGATTGCCTAAAAGTTCTCGTAAGGACACTTTTTGTAAGGATTGTCCTTTTTCATTACCTGCGAGGAGAAAGAAGCGATCGAGGGGAATATCGGCGGATTTGTCGGTAAAATTGGGATGCCGAATGACGGGCATTAAGTGCAGTTGATATTCATCTGTGCGGGGATTGTGCTGTTGTACTTGAATGGTCATATCGCTAATATTCGGTCCAACCGCAGAGTTATTGTAGCGTCCTGTATCCTCCCAAGTGACGTTGAGGATATTTAACCCGAATTGCTGGGCTAAGGTCTGCGATCGCGCGTTGGAAACCATGGCGACGGTTTTTTGCACGACCTGCTGATAAAAGGTGTAATCAACATAATTCATCTGTCTGGGGGCTTCTTGCTTAACAATTTGTTTAACAATAGGAGAAGATTCGGGGATGGCGATCGCGCTAGAGGTTAAACTGAGAGGAAGACCCAAAGCAAGGGTAAGGGCAAGATTTCTTAATTGCATGGTTTCATAGGGCATGGTGATGATGCTTTTACCATAAAGTAATTCTTCCCAGCGATCGCCTGAGTTACCGTTTTCGCAACGGCGATCGCCTATTCTAAAGAGGTAATCTGACAGCGATCGAGGGCGGCGATCGCGTGCAGTCGAATGCTGGGAGTATTGTGATCTTGCAAGGGAACTAAAACCTCTCTTGCGTCCGGCTCTCCCAATTGTCCCCATGCTTGAATGAGATACTTTAAAATGTGAGGAGATTTGAGAGCAGGAGATGAAGAAGAGAAAAAATCAAGCAGCACTCGAGTCGCACGAGATTTAAGGTGAGGAGTTTCCATTCGCCCTAAAACGCGAATGGTTTCTAATAGCTTTTCCTCGTCTTCTGAAGAGAGGATTTTGTGTAAGTATTCTAAACTCGCTTCTGTCTCATTCCACGCTAAAGCACGGATGAGGGTAAGTTGTAGGGAAATAGGAGTCGCCCGAGATTGGAAGACGTGAAAGAGAGTTGCGGCTGCTTCGGAGGTTTTCAACTTGCCGATCGCGATCGCCGCTTGTTGACAAATTTCTAAGTTTAAATCGTATAAGCGAGGGGTTAAAAGCGTTAATAAATCTAATTCTGAGGTCAAATCTCGCCACAATCCCAAAGCAATAATTGCTTCTTTTCTCACTTTTATATCCAAGTCGTTTAAGGCTTCGATTAAAACAGGAATAAAACGGCGATCGCGAATCGTTCCCAAGGTTTCAATAACAATAGTGCGAATTTTGGCATCTTCATCCCTGACCACGGTTAATAATGACTCGATCGCTGCGGGATGGCGAATCTGGGAAAGTGCCTGAGTTGCTAATCGACGGGACTCGGGTTGTTGTAGTAAGTGTGCTAAAGTGGCGATCGCGGATTCTCCTAAATTAGCAAGGGCTGATGCAGCAATGGCGGTTAATTCCTCGTCTTCCGATGTTTGCAAACACCCCATCAGCGCCTCGATCGCTAAAGGGCGATCGAATTGCCCTAAAATACTACCAGCAAAGCAGCGTTCCTCCATCTCAATCTCCTCATCCTCAAGAATTTCGATCAGAGGAGGAATAACGCGATCGCCAAATCTGGGGAGAATTTTGGCAATTTCCCACCTTTCCTGAAAATCACCATAGTTCAAAACCGTTAAAGCTAAATTGAGAAACTCCTCATCAAAGGGAGTTTTTCCGTCTTCGGTTAACGGTAATTGCTGTAAGCAATAATTCACCTGCAACCAATCACGATCTTGAGTTGCACTTTTGGCTTTTGCTAAAATCTCCAGCATTTTTGTCAATGAACAATTATCAATGATGCCATTATGACCAATTCTACTTTTTTTAGGTGGTAGAAGTCCAATTCAGTTTCTGGGTATGACCGTTTACCTAGGGCGATCGTGCAATTCTCGCATTGTCTTGTTGCGAAATAAGGATTTCGAGTGCAATTAAACAAGGATTGATAATCATTTCCTTAGAACCTTCTTAGTATATGGCAAAATATGAGATTAATAATCAGATTTTTCAATGCGATCGCGAATATCATTGAGATCGATATAACAATCCGTTGCATTCCGCAATTCTCGGGCGATCATTCCTTCAGTAGAAACAACAGTAATATGTGTATTTTTAGACCGCAATAATTCAATTGCGCGTTCAAAATCACCATCCCCACTAAAGAGAACCACTTGATTATATTGTTCGCAAGTGTTAAACATATCAACGACAATTTCAATATCCAGATTCGCCTTTTGGGAATAGCGTCCAGAATTATCATCGTAATACTCTTTCAATATTTTCGTGCGAACCGTATAACCCAAGCTAATTAAAGCATCCCGGAATCCTCTTTGATCCTGCGGATCTTTTAAACCCGTATACCAAAACGCATTAACCAAAGTCACATTGGGCTGATTTTTGAAATGTTCTAAAACTCGCCTAGGATCGAAGAACCAACCGTTTTTTTGTTGGGCATAGAACATATTATTTCCATCTACAAAAACAGATAGACGATTTTGTGTATAAAGCATAAAAACAAATAACCGAATAAAAATTACCACCGACTTTTCGGTAATTCAAGATGTTAGCGACTCTATTCAGGAAATTGTTACAATTCGCTAAAAATGGATTCCCATTATTTCCTTTTTTACCTACACGCATTTACATCTACGCGCAAGGACAAAATGCACTCGAAAACTTTCAAGATACTAGACAATCTAAAACTGTCAAATATATTGTCCGATAAGGTCTATTTAAATAGAATTTCAATTGCAAGTTTTTATTTGGGGTTGCTCCGATTGTAATTGGTTCAGAAGAAGAATAAATTGATTCAGAAAAAGAACAAATTAGTTCAGAAAAAGAACAATTAAAGCCGGAAAAAGAACAATCCCAAAGGAAAATTAGATTCATGTATGTTTGAATTGGGGTCTATTTTTAATAAATTGTTTCATCCCGATCTAATGTTTGTAGCTGTTTAGCATTTAAAATTAGATATTTAAGTTGGTAACATTCAAGAGTAATATAAGTACGAATTACCGATCCTGAAGCCACCCTAAAATCTTCTCAAAGAATATGGGTTAGAGAAGACCCTAGATCGACTATACATTATGACTATACATCATAAAGGGGTGCAGCTTAATGGCCGCTCCAGGATCTCTGATTGTACAGCCGTTGCCCCAGATCTGCAAGAGAAGATAAGTTCATCTGCTGGAAGTAGATTCTTTTCACGTTTCTTGTTTATTTGTCGGACAATTTACGAAAAACATTCAACAGCAGACAGTCCCAAAGAGAACCTTGCTGTAGAATAGTCTGGATTTAGACACCCTCAGTTCTACAAATTCCTATGCCTCGTCGCGAAGACCTCAAAAAAATCCTTATCCTCGGTTCGGGCCCCATCGTTATCGGTCAAGGCTGCGAATTCGATTACTCAGGAACTCAAGCCTGTAAAACCCTTCGACAAGAGGGTTATGAAGTTATTCTCATTAACTCCAACCCAGCAACGATCATGACGGATCCCGAAACCGCCGATCGCACTTATATCGAACCTCTCGTTCCGGAAATGGTCGCGAAGGTGATCGAAAAAGAACGCCCCGATGCTATTTTACCGACAATGGGGGGACAAACCGCCCTCAACCTTGCTGTGGCTTTGGCCAAAGATGGCACCTTAGAGAAATATAATGTAGAACTCATTGGTGCCAAACTCCCCGCCATTGAAAAAGCCGAAGATCGCCTCTTGTTTAAAGAAGCGATGGAAAAAATCGGTGTAGGGGTTTGTCCCTCGGGTATTGCCAATAACTTAGAAGAAGCCCGGGCGATCGCCAAAGAAATTGGCTCCTATCCTCTCATTATTCGTCCTGCTTTCACCCTCGGGGGTACGGGAGGAGGAATTGCTTACAACCAAGAAGAATACGAGGAAATGGCACAGGGAGGTATTGATGCCTCTCCCATGTCACAAATTCTCGTCGAACGCTCTCTTTTGGGATGGAAAGAGTACGAATTAGAAGTGATGCGGGATATCGCTGATAATGTAGTTATTGTTTGCAGTATCGAAAATTTCGATCCGATGGGGGTACATACCGGAGATTCCATTACCGTTGCTCCTGCCCAAACCCTGACAGATAAAGAATATCAGCGCTTGCGAGACTATTCCATCGCCATCATCCGAGAAATTGGCGTGGAAACCGGAGGCTCTAACATTCAATTTTCCGTTAACCCCATGAATGGGGATGTAATTGTCATTGAAATGAACCCTCGGGTGTCGCGATCGTCTGCCCTCGCGTCGAAAGCAACGGGTTTCCCCATCGCCAAATTTGCCGCTAAACTGGCCGTGGGTTATACTCTGAACGAGATTTCCAACGACATTACCAAGCAAACCCCGGCTTCTTTTGAACCGACGATTGATTATGTCGTCACTAAAATTCCTCGTTTTGCTTTCGAGAAATTCCCTGGCTCTGAACCCACCCTCACTACCCAAATGAAATCTGTTGGGGAAGCGATGGCCATTGGACGCACGTTCCAAGAGTCCTTCCAAAAAGCCCTCCGATCCTTGGAAACGGGACGCTACGGTTTTGGTTGCGATCGCAGCGAACCTTTACCCACTCTCTCGCAAGTTAGCGCTAATTTACGCACCCCCAACCCCGATCGCGTCTTTAGTATTTATCACGCTCTCACTTTAGGCATGACCGTGGAGGAAATCCACAACCTAACGGCGATCGATATTTGGTTTTTGGACAAATTAGCAGACTTACTCAAAACCGAACGCTTCCTCAAGCAAACTCCCTTAAATGAGATTTCTGCGACAGATATGCGGTTCATTAAACAACAAGGATTTTGCGATCGCCAAATTGCTTTTGCGACCAAAACAACAGAAGATGCAGTTCGCAACTCTCGCCAAAAATTAGGGGTTAATCCAGTTTATAAATTAGTCGATACTTGTGCGGCGGAATTTGAGGCTTATACCCCTTATTATTACTCCACCTACGAACCGGAAGAGTCAGAAATTCGCACCTCTGACAAACCAAAAGTGATGATTCTCGGAGGGGGACCCAACCGCATCGGACAGGGGATCGAATTTGACTATTGCTGTTGTCATGCGTCCTTCTCGCTTCGGGATGCAGGATACGAAACCATCATGGTTAATTCCAATCCTGAAACCGTTTCTACGGACTACGATACCAGCGATCGCCTCTATTTTGAGCCTCTTACTAAAGAAGATGTTCTCAATATCATTGAAGCCGAACAACCCGATGGAATTATCGTTCAATTTGGTGGACAAACCCCGCTAAAATTAGCCATTCCCTTACAAAATTATCTCAACCAACATCCAGGCAAAACTAAAATTTGGGGAACTTCTCCAGACTCCATTGATATCGCAGAAGACCGAGAACGATTTGAAAAAATTCTCAACGAACTGGAGATTTTACAGCCTCCCAATGGCATTTCTCGCAGTTACGAAGAATCTCTGGTCATTGCCAATCGAATTGGTTATCCCGTCGTTGTTCGTCCCTCTTATGTTTTAGGGGGTCGGGGCATGGAAATTGTTTACGCAGACTCAGAATTAGAACATTACATGACCTTTGCGGTGCAAGTCGAACCCGATCACCCTATTCTGGTGGATAAATTCCTCGAAAATGCCGTTGAAGTTGATGTTGATTGTGTCACCGATCGCGAAGGAAATGTAACGATTGGCGGCATTATGGAACATATCGAACAAGCTGGGATTCATTCGGGAGACTCTGCTTGTTCTTTGCCCTATACTTCTCTATCCGATACGGCTTTACAAATTATTCGGACATGGACGGTGAAGCTGGCAAAAGTATTAAATGTTATCGGTTTGATGAACATTCAATACGCAGTTCAAGGGGATGTGGTTTACATTTTAGAAGCCAATCCACGGGCTTCTCGGACGGTTCCCTATGTTTCCAAAGCAACGGGAATTCCTCTCGCTAAAATCGCTTCTCTGGTCATGTCTGGTAAAACCTTAAAGGAACTGAATTTCACAGAAGAACCCACCTTTAAGCACGTTGCCGTAAAAGAGGCTGTTTTACCCTTTAAAAAGTTCCCCGGTACCGATACTCTTCTCGGTCCTGAAATGCGTTCTACAGGGGAAGTAATGGGCATTGATTCTGACTTTGGTAAAGCCTTTGCTAAAGCAGAAATGGCAGCAGGAGAACAATTACCGCAAGAAGGAACGGTCTTTATTTCCGTTAGCGATCGCGATAAATCTGCGGCTATTCCCATTATCAAAGAGTTCTTAGATTTGGGTTTCAAAATTATTGCCACTACGGGAACGCATAATGTTCTGCAAGAAAATGGTTTAGAGTCGGAATTAGTGTTAAAACTGCATGAAGGTCGTCCTCATGTTTTAGATGCCATTAAGAACGAGAAAATCAACCTGATTGTCAATACTCCTTCGGGACAAGATGCCCGGGAAGATGGAATGCTAATTCGTCGTTCTTGTTTGGCTTACAAAATTCCTCTCATTACCACTCTTGCGGGGGCAAAAGCAACTGTAGCTGCAATTAAATCCTTGCGATCGCAACCTTTGGAAGTGAAAGCATTGCAAGACTATATTGTTTGAATTTTTGACTAAATCTGTAGGGTGGGACGGGAAACTCTTAATATTTTTCAAGTTCTCCTAGTATCCCTGCCCACCCTACTGAAAAGTATCTCTAGGTTACTTGCTTAATCTAAGTTGAGTAAATGTTGTACTGTAGTGATAAGTTCATGCGCCTTAAACGGTTTGACAAGATATGCGTCTGCACCTTGTTTCAATCCCCAGTAGCGATCGATCTCCGTAGACTTGGAAGAACAGAGAATCACTTGAATATGTTTCGTTGCGGGATGGGACTTGAGTTTGCGGCATAATTCATAGCCATTGAGCTTAGGCATGATAATGTCTAGAATAATTGCATCGGGACGCTCTTTTTTAATCTTCTGAATTGCCTCAACTCCATCTCTAGCCGAAGTCACAGTAAAATTATTGCTTGCAAGCCACTGAGAAATGATATAGCGCTGAGTTTTGCTATCTTCAACAACTAAAATGGTACTCATGGTTTTTGATATGCCATTGGTTTGGGTTTAAGCTATTTTGGGTCGGTTATCCGATGAATTTATTCTAGAATTAAGAGCCGATATCCCCCATGAGGCAGAAGTCTCAGCTTTTTTTTAGGACTCTTTGCTATGTCCTTGAGGACTTCCTTGAGGACTTCCTTTAGGACTTCCTTTAGGACTTCCTTTAGGACTGTAGATGCTTGCAAGATGCTTGAACCATGATTACGCTAAAGAAAAAACCAGCAGATTTTTATTGCAGGTTTTCTCGAGTTACCAAAATTGCTCGATCTCAGACAGATCGAGTTACACAACATTGTAGCAGAAATTCTTCTGAGACTATACACTGGAATTTCTGTTATTAATACTTTACAATACCAATTCGTGTTTTAATTGTTATCGCACCCAAGCCGCTATTTTTGCTTGCTCTCAGCCTGCTAATTAATACGATTCAGGATAGTCTGGGGATTGAGAACAATGCGTCCCGTTTGTTGCAAATACCCAGAAATAAAGTGTTCCAGTCTAGGGGCAAATAAACCAACGGGAGATTGCAATCCTTCCGTAACGAGAGATTCGATTTCGTCAACTCGTTTTACTACTAACCCTAAAACTCGATTCTGAATTTTAGCGACAATTACATTCAGTGAAGTTTCTAGAGAGTCTTGCAAATCTCCTAATCCCAGTTGGCGATCGAGATCGACTAACCATAACATTTCTCCCCGCCAATTATAAATGCCCAAAATAAACTCAGGCATATCAGGAATGGCGAGAATTTGCGCCGGAATAATCTGCAAGATTTCTTGAATATTTTCCACAGGGAATAAAGCTGCATTTTCCATCGCAATTTGCAAACCCAAAAATTTCTCTTCTGGTATGGGTGGAGAAACTGGGCGATCGGGCTGTTCCATCTCCCGATGTGTTTTTTCTTCTGGGGAAAATTCAACAATTGCGTCATCAAGAGAAGATCCCGACTCCAACCAAGAATCTAGATCGATCCCTAATTTGCTACTATCGAATTGTAGGCGATCGCGCCAAGAGGGTTGCGGGCGACCTTGAATATGGCCAATGATTTCTACTCCAGCTAGGGAAGGTATTCGCAATCGTTTTAATCCTTTTTCAATCACCGCTAAGGTAAATTGGCGATCGGGAATCTCTTCCGCTTCTAGGGTGACAAGGAGAATATTGCTTTGCCATGCTACTCGGGCGCTAATGCCCTTGGTTTTGAGCTTATGATTGAAAAACGAGGCGATCGCTTTGGGATTTCCTTCACGCACCAGTTGCAAAATTCGCTTTTGTTCCAATTGTACTTGCTGACTCATCATTTTACGGGAACAATCGTATCCCCTCTAGTTTTAACTCGATCGCGCAGACTTGAAAATAAAAAAATTTTTTCCAAATTTGTCACGAGTGAGATTAGTTGTGTTAATCTTATATTAAGGGTTTCCAAGATTTCCTGCACTCTTTTGCAGTGTTGGGCAATATGAGAAATAAATAATCCATAACTACGTTGGGGAAAGACTATTTCTTGTCTCACCTAAAACAAAATCAAAAAGCAGTAGTTCTTTAAGAGGGATTGGTGAGGAATCTTTATCTCGGCTAAAAGAGTCTGCTAAGATCGTACTTGATTCAATATTCAATAGTTGATTCAGTATAGACATAATAAACATAGCTTAACAGACATAGCTTAAAAGACATAGCTTAACAGAGGAACTTAGATTTTTAATATTAAAGTTCCGTTATAGTTTCCCCTCCTGTTCGCATGAACTCTTGAGGATTATGTTGTTTGAGAAATATGTGAGTAATGGGTTAGCATAATTCAGGCAAAAGCCGAAATTGAAAGGGAGTCTCAATTGTTGAGGGCTACTTTTAGGATCGGAATATTTTTGCAAATCTTGTGTTGAAAACTAATTTTGAGATGTTGGTTTAGGTAAGTTGGTTTATATAAGTTCGCTTATATGATTTCGCCTATCTAAGTAAACAACATCGATTTGGAGGTTTGAAAGGGGAGTAGACTGAAAAAATTATTCAGTTACTCGCTGCTAATTTCTGGCTAGAGTTTTTTGGGCAGAAATCAAAGGGGGTGATGGGATTGCGATCTTTGAAACGGGCAGTATTTGCTTTTGCTTGTTTTTTGCGATGTTAATCGCAATAATTTCAGGATTAAAATTCACGAACTTAAAGTAAACAAACTTAAAAGATTTTTTCGCATGGCGTTGGAGGTTAACTTATGATCATTCTATTTGTGGCGACGGGTTACTTGTTACTGGTTTATTTTTTGTTGGCACTGGCCGGACGGAAGAACAAAACAGAACGGCCAGCACCACACAGAATACAATCCGGGAGTTAAGCATCCCAGATTGTTCGTGTTTTAAATTAAGACTTATAAGTCTACCGCATTCAGAGGCATTGATGCAAGTCGTGTGTCTGAAAGGTAGACTTTTTCGGTATTAGGGGGTTCTGGCAACCACTGTCGGGATAATTGGGAAAAGCGTTGAGGATCGCCGCTAACACAGAAACGGGTATGAGGCAAGCACCTTCCTCCCTGATTATCCAGACTTAATAACTGGAGTTCCCGTGCTGCAGCTTTGGCAACATAGTAAGCTGGGTTGATCAAATGAACTTGGGGTGGCAAAATCGTTTTCAAGACGGGAGCAAGATGGGGATAGTGAGTGCATCCGTAAATTAAAGTATCGATTTGATTCTCCAATAAAGGACGAAGATAATCCATCGCCACTTGACGGGTATAGGGGTCGCGAAGGCGATTTTGTTCGATCAGAGGAACGAATTCCGGACAACCCACCTGCCAGACGTGGACATTGGCATCGATTTCTAGGATTGCCTGACGATAGGCATTGCTGGCTGCTGTAGCGGGGGTGGCGATCGCGCCAATTCGTCGGCCTGTTTTGACCGCAGCCCGCGCCCCTGGTAAAATTAAGCCCAGAATGGGAAAATCAAACTCCGATCGCACTTCATCCAAAGCAAGAGCAGAACTGGTATTACAGGCCATAATAACCATTTTCACCCCGACCTCATTCATCCAAGTTAGAATTTCTCGGACAAACTGGAGAATTTCCGCCTTCGATCGCGTCCCATAGGGCAATCGTGCCGTATCCCCAAAATAAAGAATCGATTCTCTGGGTAACTGTCGGTAAAGTTCATTAAGAACAGTTAACCCCCCAACACCACTATCAAAAACACCAATACGTTTAGTTTGGAATTCGTTCATATCCCATTCTGATTCATTAAAACAATCAAATCTTAGCGCCGAGTTGCCCGAATGTATTCCAGAATTCCTTCGGCGATCGCCTGCGCCATTTGCGATCGGAAAGCAGAGGTCGCCAAGCGCGGTGCATCATCTCGCCCAGTCACAAAACCCACTTCCACTAAGGCCGAGGGCATAGAGGTATTACGAAGCACATAAAATCTTGCTTGTTTAACACCTCGACTGCCAATGCGGATATTTCTCAAAATCCGCGACTGAATAGCGTTCGCCAAACGCTGCCCCGCATAAGAATAGTAAAAAGTTTCCACCCCATTGACATCGGGACGACTCAAACTAATGGCATTGGCATGAATACTCACAAAAGCATCAGCACGAGCGCGATTCGCCATTTCCGCCCGACCTGCCAAGCTGACAAAATAATCGCGATCGCGGGTCATCACCACCTGAACCCCATTTTGTTGCAGAATGCGAGAAACTTCCAAGGAAATGGGCAAAACCACATCTTTTTCCTGCAAACCACCAATACCGATCGCCCCGGGATCTTTGCCGCCATGTCCAGGATCGATGGTAATCAAAACGCGACCGTTAATGGGGCGGGGGGGAGTCGTGGGAGGGGGCGATGGGTTGGAAGGGAACGTATTTCTCGGGGGAGTTGAAACGCGAGGGGGGATGGGACGAGAGGAAATCGGAGTAGAAGATGTCCGCTCTTGATTGAGGGCAAGAGAGAGAAGAGTAGAACTCAGTTGGTTCAATTCTCCCGCCACAATACCACGAACGGTTTTTAAGAGAATTTCTACGGTGTTGGCGCGATCGTGTTGGCGCAAGCGTATTTCAGCAATGGGACCGTTGGTAAGGAGTTGCGGACCGCGAACCCCCTCTGCTAATTGAGCATTGGGAATAGTAATAATGTACGCTTCAGCATCGCTATCCCACCGAATCGACCCTCTTATGCTGCCATTGCCCCGGATATAGAGTTGGTTGCCCAGACCCCAATCTACCGAACGAATAGTAGCGAGGCGATCGCGTTGGGCAATGGGGGTTGTCACCTCAATGGGAGTAATATTATTATCACTAGATTCTGAGGGAACAACAATGCTTTCCGGTGGTGCAGGGGGAGGCGGATTGTCCCGGCGCACCCCTGCACCCTCGATCGGCACGATCGCCAAGCCATTGCGACCCAAGGTAGCATTCCAGTCTGTTTGTTCTCCCGTTGTCTCGAGGGTAATTCTCGCCTTGGGGGGAGAGATGCTGACTTGAGAAAACGCCACCTGTTGCACTCCCAAACGATCCACCGCCAAAGAGCGAGATACTAGATCTTCAGGTAAAACAATCCCTTCGAGATTGATTTCCACTTGGCGGCCATCTACCCCCTGACTAACATTAACGCGACCGGCTTCGGTTGCTTCCAAGCGCAGGTAAAAACCATTTTGGGTGCTTTGAAAGCGTTGGCGATCGCTTTTGTTGAGAGTAGGGGTTGGGGCTGGGGTTGGCTCCGGCGAATAGGCGATCGGGGTCAATTCCGGCGCAACCTCTGCTGCAACAATGCGTTCGGGGTTGGGTAACTGCACCGACCATTGGGTTGCCGATGACCCCTGAAAATTGACTGCTTGGGGATCGATCGTGTAACCCGGGGCGAGTTCAATCACCAAACGCGCCGTACCTGGAGTCACTTGTCCCACCCGAACGCTGGCGATCGCGCCACCAATACGTTGAGGGGTCAAACTATCATCCAACTGTACCCCTGGCAAATCGATCGCCAAGCGCGTCGGATTGTCAATTAAATGGGCGCTTGGCTGCACATCGCTATCCGTGGTAAAAACCAAGCGATTCTGAGAAGAATCGAAGCGCCAAAACAGAAGCCGTGCAGCCTCTGCGGGAGAGCAAGAGAGCAAAACGCTCAATATGCTAAGAAATAACCAATATTTTCTCAAAATCCTCTTTCCTCACCAAGGAACGACGAACAAGGGCATTAGGCTTCAGAAGATTCCCCTGAAACCGCTTGCGGCTCTTTGAAGACGACCCTTAACAAAGGCGGTGCAACAAACGTTGTTGTAATCACCATCATAATGATAGCTGCCTCAGTTGCGGGAGAAAGTGCGCCACTGGCAGCACCCACCCCAGCAAATACCAATCCTACTTCCCCTCGGGGGATCATGCCTACGCCAATCGCTAATTTGTTTAAATTAGGCTGTCCAAAAAGAGTAAATCCTGTCACTACTTTACCCAGAATCGCGACAACAATCAGGAAGGCAGCAATAATTAATCCTTCTCGGTTGGCGGGAATGGCGGGATTAAGCACGCTGAGGTCGGTTCTCGCCCCGACGACTACAAAGAAGATGGGGACGAAAATATCCGCCACAGGGATCACTTGTTCCTCGAGTTCTTTGCGTTTTTCGGTTTCAGCTAAGATTAATCCAGCCGCAAATGCGCCTAAAATGGCTTCAAGTTGAATAGCGGCGGCAATATAGGAAAGGGTGAAAGCAAAAATAAGGGAGACGATCAACAGTTGCCCACGAGTGTTCAAGTTATCTACTAGGGCGGTGTAGAAAGGTTTGAGGAGACGACCGATCAGAATTGCCCCGACGAGAAATGCCCCGGCACTGATGATGAGATAGACAATATTGGTAATTTGAATTTCTCCAGTTTTCACCAAGCTGGCGACTACGGCGAGGACGATAATCCCCAAAACGTCATCGAGGACGGCGGCACCGATAATAATTTGTCCTTCTTTGGAACTCAGTTGTCCGATTTCTGCGAGGACTTTGGCGGTGATCCCGATACTGGTGGCAGTGAGGGCTGCACCGGCGAAAATGGCGGGAATGGCACTAATGCCGAAGATGAACATCAAGCCTGTTGTCCCGGCCACAAAGGGGACGACAACCCCAACTACAGCGACGATCGCCGCTTGAGGTCCAACGCGGATCAGTTCTTGTAGTTCTGATTCCAAACCAATTTCAAAGAGAAGCAGGATCACGCCAATTTCGGAAAGGACGGAAATGACTTCGCTTTGGGTAGTAAAAACGGCTCCTGCGTCCTCGGGGGAGAGATGGTCAGTGAGTTGCAGGAATTGGATAATAAGGGAGTCTCCTGCTTGGGAACCGCCTTCGGGAAAAACGAGGAGATGCAGCGCCGATACGCCAATGACTACCCCCCCTACTAATTCCCCTAAAACGGGGGGTAGGTTAATGCGGGCGCAAAGTTCGCCGCCGATTTTACTGGCTGCATAGATCAGCACCAAACTCAGCAGCACTCCTGCGAGGATGAAGCTACTATCGGCGGCGGCTTCGGCGGTGGCTAAGAAGTGATGAGAAAGCCAAGGGAGAGGTTGGGGGTTAATGAAGGGAGGGGAATTTGCCCAAGTTATTAAATTAGGAGTCATCGAAAAAATGGGTAGAAACCCCGTCCCGATCGCGATCGCGGAGGACGGCTTTACATTTCCCCTTTCGGGGTAGAGGGGCATGGTTGCCCTTCTTCTGATTAACATTCTGCACTCTTGATTGAGGCAGGTTTCCTAGATTATCCCGAGAGGGGGTCACTCTACCGATTCTCTCGCTACAACCTAGGGGGTAAATTTTGGGCTGCGACATTTCCTTGTTCCTTTGTTGCAAGGGATTCTCTCACCATCCTAGGCACAAGAATTAAAAAAAACAGCCACCATAATAAAATCGGTATTGTCACCAAAATAGTGAGCAAAAGCGATCGCAAAAGCAGCTAACTACCCGCGATCGCAACTCCCCCAGTTAATAAAATAGACCAAGGCTGACACCACCAAGGCTTATAATCCCAAAAATTCATGCTTTTAATATTTTCCATCGCTATCGGGACTTTCTAGCCGAGGCAGCCCCATACTATAATTAGTAACGCGACCTTGCAGATTGTAACTAATTTGGCCGCCCTGCAAGAGAGAACGAATCAAATGTTCAAGATCGGAACCAATGCGACGGAGGTTGTATTCCGTCAAATCCTCACCATTATAGGATTCAACGAGATCGTCAAAGGTTCGGTATACTCGTTGCAGAGAATCTTCATTCCAGTTAAATTCATTGTCAGGATCAATATCAAGGGTGAGAACCTTATTGCTCTCAACGAAATCATCATCCTGTAATT
>NZ_JACSWA010000581.1 GCF_016888125.1 Spirulina sp. CCY15215 | reverse complement strand
TAGCCCTAATTATTCAGAGCAATTTTGTACATTAGCCCTAATTATTCAGAGCAATTTTGTACATTAGCCCTAATTATTCAGAGCAATTTTGTACATTTGCAACTTTGAGATGCACCCGTAATTTCTTAGTGCATCCAAGATTCATCCCAAGGTTTACCGCCAATTTCTAACCCGCAAACCGAACTATTTGCTTGCAAAATTACTTCTCCTCCTCGCTTGCGTAATTCTAATTTTAAATCTCCTCTCATCGTGTCTTGGCAACAAAATATTAATCCTGATTCTGTGGGCGCTCTGAGGGGTATTCCCCGGCGATCGGTGCTGCCAATGAGTTCTACTTCATATTCGGAATTTTGCGCCTGCATTTGCCATTTTCCCCAAGGTTCAATCTGCCATTTTATGCTTGCATTCCAAGGAACAAACTCGTAGAATTTTCCTTGATAATGAATGCCAATTAATCCCACTGATTCCATCCACCACATTACTTTTCTTCTTCCTCCTCCTGCGGTTAAAGCCAGGTCGTTTTCTCCTGCAAAGACATTACAGTTTAACCAAAACCATTTCTGAGGAAAAGAATTTCCCCAATTTTTTTCACTATAAGCCGGAGCATCAGTAAAATAATATCTTTGCTCATTCCAATCGATCCATCCTGTTGCTAAACCATGCGCCATTAAAATTTGCCATCCCGGTTCAAAAATCGGAAAACGAGACAGCCAACCGGCGGTAGATTGTTGGGGAGAATTGGCATTTCCCCAGCCATAAATAGGTTGAATGGTATATTGCCAGCGACAGTAAAATTTGGTGGCTGGATCGCGAATAAATCCTTGATTGAGAACATCTGTTGCTTGATATCCTTCCTGAATATTTTCGGTAAATTCTTCGGGATCGAGTTCTTGAGGAGGAGTATCTAAATCTCTTTTTCGCCAATGTCCTAAAGCCAGGCGATCGCGATCTGCCCAAAATAATTTAGGATCGGGAAAAGTGCGCCATAAATACTCATCATTTGCCCCTAATATTTGTGCCGATCCACCACTATATTGCCCTCCCAAGGGATCTTCCAAGGAATACATAAAAGCAAAAGTCTGTTGGAGTTGAGGCAGGGTAACGCGATAATACCAACCTTCAAAAAAACGTCGGCTGATTCCATCCCAATGATAACCATAATGAGGATTCTGAGGCATTTTAATTCTTATTTCCTGATTTTAGTATAGATAGAAATTCCGCCGCGATCGCCTCTCTCAATAGAGAGCAGGTCAACTGTGTAAGAACAAAAAAACTAAGGAGGGATTACAGATTATTATTTAGCAGTGTCTAAATTTTCTCCTCTCATCCCTATATCTATTCTGCCCATTTGTCAAGTAGTTCTTTTGTTCAGCAGGTTTGACCTGCTCCCTTTCGATCTGCCTACTTTTGGGTTGTCCGATTATGTTATGGGTTAGAATAGTAAGTTGTGAGATGGCAACATCTAGCCTGTCAAACAAAAAGCCCAACGCGCAGAAAACATTAACTTTTCAAAGGATTCAGAAACATGGAACTCTTATTTTATATAATTCTTTGTGTTATAAGTGCAATATGGACGGTTAGTATAGAAGAGGAAAAACCAAGTGTTGGTGATGTTATTGGCGGTTCTGTCTTAATATTTATTCTTATGTGTGGAGTTATACTTGTAATAGGATTACCTCTATTTATTCTTCTAGAAGTAGGAGCTTTACCCGTATCTATCGGAAATATATTGTCTTTTCTAATCATTGCTGGTCCTTTCTTCGTGCCAATTTTTAGCTACTGCGTCAAAAACTCACCTAAAGATTATACACCTAAAAAAAAGCCCAAGGGTCCGCCAATTTATAATCTTCGTTTTGATATGGATCTGTATTTTAAACATGGCTATCAAGAAAGTGATGGGATTTGGTATTTAACTCTGAGAGGACAACTTACTGCTTATTTCACTTCAGGAATGGATCGGGGAAAAGTGTATAGAGGGAATGAAATCACAAGTGTAGGAACCGGGTATTCTGAATCTACGGCACTTGCAGACGCACAATATAAATTCAACTTGGAGGTGGAGCGTGCAAAGAAGAACATGATGAATCTTTAAATAATTTGCTGAATTCAAGTCTCATCTGGGTTGATGCCATTTTCGATGAGCAATTGTCTGAATCGTTCGGCTCTTGCTTGTGCGGCTTCTTTTTCTAGCCTTTCCTGTTCTTCCCGTTCCGTTGAAGTTGGAATCCAATTCAGGGAATCGTCGTAAAAACGCAACCATAAGCGATCGATTCTCTTATGATTTCCTTGCCACAGTCCCAATCCTAACCCCAATTCTTCTAACCACAAGCGATTATCGGTTATTTCTAACTCTTGATATTGCCTACCTTGCAAATGAAATGCTCGAAAAGAATTTTGCGTACGGTCATAAACAACATAATACGGCACTTGCAGAATTTGTTCGTAAACCTCCCATTTTGTGGGATTTCCATCGGGATCTGATTCAACTTGTCCTAAGTCTTGGGCTTGGGTACTGGGGGATAATAACTCCACGACGATAAAAGGATTGACTCCTTCTTGCCAAATGACATAACTCATTCTTAAATCTCGGTCTTCGTAAAGTCGAGGAACTCCCACAACCCCAAACCAATCCGGACGCTTGTATCGTCGCGTGTTGTCCGCATCATAGTAGATGTTGAGATCCATTGCTGAAAATACCTGCTCTGGTGAGTAGGTCAAAGGTTGAAATGTTTGCTCGAGAAGTTCGGCTTGTATGGGATGATATTGGTCGGGCAAACCGGGTTCTCCTACTTCTTCACTCGGTAAATCGTACATGGTGGGCAGGTCTCTCCTCTTGGGGGAGGTTGGGAGTGGGTTCTGCTGCCGAGTTTGGGAAAGGTTAACCATATCGCGATAAAAAGATCGTTTCCCTAATCGTATCGTTAATTTCCCAGTTGAGCGGAGGTTTACTCCTACTTTGTCCGGACAAACTCACAACTTGCTACCCGAGTTGAAGGTCGCATTTTGAGCGATCGCTTCTCCTGCTTCCGAGTCATTTTAAGCCATAATGAGTCAGATCGATTCACAAATTGAAGAGTGCGATCGCCGCAATTACTTCATTCTCAATTTGTTTTGCTTCACTCTCAATTCTTTGGATAATTGTTTGTTTTGTTTTCTGAATATTGAATTATTGTTAAATTAAGTAAAGAGATTAACTTGTTCTACTAACCAAGGATCTGTAGGTTCTCCATCTTTGCGTTTGAGTTCAATTTCCACAACCATCGCTGCTACTGCTCTTGGTGGTGCAGGTTTTTGATGAAAAATAATCTCGTATTCGTCGGGGTCTTCATTGCGCTCTAATAGCCAATCACGAACCTTCAAGGTACAAAACATAGATTGTCCTTGCTCAAACATTCGCGTGATTTGCATTCGTAAAGTGTAGGGATTAATTCTACCCATAATTCCTTCCTCTAAATCTTGGTAATTTAATTGGTTGTGTCCTGTATTTTAGCCTGTATTTTATCCTGTGCGGCGATCGCCAGCGTCACAACTTCCCCCCGATCCATTAAAATATGTAAAGGAAAAATTAACAGGATAAAGGGAATGCGGGTTGCGATCGTTGGCGCAGGACTAGCAGGAATGGCAACCGCGATCGATCTAGTCGATGCGGGTTGCGAGGTGGAAATCTTTGAATCTCGCCCTTTTGTGGGGGGAAAAGTAGGCAGTTGGGTCGATCCCGAGGGCAATCACTTGGAAATGGGGTTGCACGTCTTCTTCGGCTGCTACTACAATCTATTTGAACTAATGCGGAAAGTGGGGGCGATCGATAACCTACTCCTCAAAGACCATGTACACACCTTTATTAACGAAGGTGGACGCATTGGGGAATTGGATTTTCGCTTCTTTACCGGTGCCCCTTTCCACGGTTTAAAAGCCTTTTTTACTACCTCCCAACTCAGCGCGATCGATAAAATTGCTAATTCCCTCGCCTTGGGAACAAGCCCCATTGTACGCGGTTTAATCGACTTCGAGGGGGCCATGAAAGCCATCCGCGATCTCGACTCGATTAGTTTTGCCGATTGGTTTCGCAAACATGGGGGCAATAATAGCAGTTTAAAACGGATGTGGAACCCCATCGCCTATGCGTTAGGATTCATCGATACAGAAAATATTTCCGCCCGATGTATGCTAACTATTTTCCAATTCTTCGCTGCCAAAACCGAGGCCTCGGTTTTGCGAATGTTAGCCGGTTCCCCTCAAGAATACTTACACCAACCCATTCTCGACTATTTAGAAGCACGTCACACTAAAATTTACACCCGTCGTCGCGTCCGAGAAATTCACTATAGCGAAGAAAATGCGCCCCAAGTCACGGGCATTACTGTCGCCAATGGGGACGCAGAAGAAACCATTACCGCAGATGTCTACGTTGCTGCTTGTGATGTCCCCGGTATTCAACGCCTCCTACCTCAATCTTGGCGAAAATGGTCGGAATTTGACAATATTTATAAATTAGAAGCGGTTCCCGTAGCAACGGTTCAACTGCGCTTTGATGGTTGGGTAACGGAAATGAAGGATGCCGAAAAACGCCGACAACTCAAAGAAGCGACTGGACTCGATAACCTTCTTTATACTGCCGATGCGGACTTTTCTTGTTTTGCTGATCTTGCCCTGACCAGTCCGAGGGATTATTACAAAGAAGGGCAGGGTTCTTTAATGCAGTTAGTTCTCACTCCTGGAGATCCTTTTATTAAAAAGAATAACGAAGAAATTGCCAATCATGTCCTTGCTCAAGTGCGACAACTGTTTCCCTCAGCACGAGAGTTAAATATGACTTGGTATAGTGTGGTTAAATTAGCACAATCTCTCTATCGAGAAGCGCCTGGGATGGATGCTTACCGACCTAATCAAAAGACGGCGATCGCCAATTTCTTTTTAGCAGGAAGTTACACCCAGCAAGATTATATTGATAGTATGGAGGGAGCCACTATTTCCGGACGCAAAGCCGCTAAAGCGATCTTAGAAACTATCAAACAATGAGGTGAAAGGCAAAAGGCAAAAGTCAACAGGCAAAAGGCAACAAGTAAAAACCAATAATCAATAATTAAATCAATGACAGATTGGCTCGAACATAGTGTACAAATTGAAGTGGATGCCCCTATCGATCTAGTATGGGGCTTGTGGTCAGATTTAGAACAGATGCCTCGTTGGATGAAATGGATCGACTCAGTAACAATTCAAAAAGATAATCCCGAGCTTTCGCGGTGGAAATTAGCAACAACTGGATTAGAATTTACCTGGTTATCTCGTATTGTCAAACTCGTTCCTAACCAAATTATTCAATGGGAATCTGTTGATGGTTTGCCCAATCGTGGGGCAATACGCTTTTACGATCGCCAGACAAGTAGTATAGTCCGCTTGACAATTGCTTACAATATCCCAGGGATTGTCGGGCAAATAATGGATAATTTGTTTGTTGGTCGCGTTGTTGAATCTACAATTCAAGCAGATTTAGAACGATTTCGGGAGTACACGATACGGGTTCAAAACGAGTTTTAGTTTTACAAAATTTTACAACAAATCTGGCGTTTATTGAAAAGCTCATGGAATCACTCGCATATACATATTCTGCACTTGCTTGGGAGGAAGAAACTCCAGAATTGAGAAAGGTGAATTGGGTGGGGGTAACTTCTACATTAGCTATTGTTGCTTCTGTTAATTCTGGGGTTGCGTATAGCAATGAAATTCATGTTCCTCAATCTTTTGATACACCAGATTCTAGTGAATTAGTCTCGGAGTTTTCGGATGATTCGGAGTTTGATTATTCTGGGTCAGATTATTCTAGAGCAATAAATGACAATATGGTATCGCCGGAAATATTTACAGCAGAAGTTTTCAACTCAGAAGTAATACAAACAAATTTTACGGAATCTGCCGCGATCGCGAGTGAGATTGCACCTCCAGAAACTATATTTCAACAATACAGTCCAGAAACAAACTCGGCAGATTTTTCACCTCAGAAACAAACCAAATCTAACTTAGCTCAAAATCAAAAGAATATCAATGCAGAAAATATAGAAATTGCCAATAAAAGTTATGGGTATTATCCTCGCCCCTACTATAGTCGCACGAAAATACCAGAAAATCTCAAGATTTCTCCCTTTAATTTAGTTTACCGCGCTTATAATGGCGGCTTTCAAGATTCCGGAATCCCCGGTTTTAAAAGTTTAATGACTTCTACTAAATCAGGAAAAATAGATGCAACAGATTTGATTCGTGCAGGTATTATTCAAGGACGATTAACAACTCAGGATTTATACGATCCAGGTTACGTGAATGCGGTTCGTGCTTATCTGAAAGATTTGCGGGGTTAACTTGCAGATAGGACTGCGATCGCGCCTCTGTTGGCAATCTTGCATTGGCAGGGTTATAATAGAACTATTCAGATTATCTCAGGCAGATTATGCTGTTAGAAGAACGGAAAAATACCCTTGGGGAACAAAAGAACGAAAGTTCGCTAAAGTCGTTTTCGATTTACGGCTTATTTGGCTATAAAAATATTAAAATTCCCCTTGACAAAAAAACTCTAATTATTATTGGCGAAAATGGTTCTGGCAAAACAACTATTCTAAGTATAATCTATTATTTTTTGCTTGGAAAATTTGATAAATTGTCAAATTTCGATTTTGAACGCATCATTTTTGAGTTCCAATCTGGAGAAAGTAGTGAAATCAAGAAAAAGGATTTAGCTAATTTATTAAGCCAGAATAAAGTAAGTTTGCGAATTAGTGCATTATTATCGGCATTATCGGCCTTATCAAAAAGAGATGGAATTAAAGAAGACGTTAAAGAAATTACTCATAAAAAAAACGACCTTGATCTTAAGGATATCTTCAATAATGATCCTGATGAACTAACACAAATAGAACAAACAAAAAAAATAATTGAAAAAAATATCAATAATGTACTTCTGTATTTTCCAACCTATCGAAGAATCGAAGAAGACCTAAAAAATTTAGGAAGTAACTCCTTAGATAATAAAGATTTTGATGTTAGTTTAATTCAATTTGGAATGGAAGATGTACAGGAAATATTTAACAAAATAAAATTAGAAATTACGAACTTTGCTCTAGGACTATATTCTAAGTTGACAGGTGATATATTAACACAAATTATTAAAAGCGATACAATTACACAAGATATGAGAGCTAAAATCAAACCTGATATTCTAGAAATTATTTTAAGTCGTGTAGGAGAGCAAAACATTTCAAAAGAAAGACAAGAAGAAATCAAATTGTTAATAAAATCAGGTGAAATTTACGAAAATAAAGAAAATAAATACGATCAACTTATTTATTTTTTATCCAAATTGGTCGATCTATATGAACCACAGAAAGTAAGAGATGAATCAATCAAGAACTTTGTTTCTATTTGTAACAAATATTTTGAATACTTTGGTTATTCAGATAGAAAACGATTGGTTTATGACGAAACTATTGCAGATATTTATATGCTACATATAGCAAAAAATAAAAAAATAGATCTGAAAGATTTATCCTCTGGAGAGAAACAAATTTTATCTTTATTTACCAAAGTTTATTTAGAATTAAATGATGACTTTATTTTTATCATTGACGAACCTGAATTATCTCTTTCTCTTGAATGGCAAAGATTGCTACTTCCTGATATTCTGAGATCGGGAAAATGTAAACTTCTCATCGCTGCAACTCACTCTCCATTCATTTTTGATAATGAACTAGATGCGTATGCAGATGATTTAGATACTTTTACAACACTAAAATAAACAATGGTAGAACAAGAATCGAGAACAAGAACACTCAGACAAGAACGTTGTAATCCTACAGTATTATTTACAGAATTTTCAAGATCATATCGTGATAATACATCGAAAATATTTTGCTTTTTTGAAGGTTACGATAGTCAGTATTATGGAATTCGAGTAAAAAATTTTACTCGAAAAGAGTCAAATTATTTTTATTGTGATGGAAAACAAGGTGTTCTTAAGATTCACAAAATGATTTCTCTGCGAGAGAAATATAATGATGCTATGGTTGCTTATTTTATCGATCGCGATTTCGATCCCTCCATACATACAGAAAATAATGTAGAAAAATACGCAAATATTTACGAAACTCCTTGTTATTCAATCGAGAATTTCTATACTTCTCTTGATTGTTTTCAAGAGATACTAAGATGCGAATTTAACCTATCCGATCTAGACGATGATTTTTCAAAATGCAGCCAACTTTACCAAAACCGACAGCAAGAATTTCATAATATTGCTGGAATACTCAATGCGTGGGTTGCTTTACAGAGAGCGAAAAAAGCAGAAGTAAATTTAAGTGATTTTAAATTGGATAAGTTTATACAAGTTAGTTTAGAAAGTATTGGAAGCACCTATAATGTAGAGATTCTAGCTGGCAAGTTTTCTGAATCTGCAACTTTAACAGAAGATGAAATCAATAATAAATTAAACGAATTATGTTCTCAAAACTGCCAGAAAAGTTTTCGAGGAAAATTTGAACTTTATTTTCTCTATAAATTCTTAGATGCTCTTGTTTCAGATGCCAATCAAAAATCACCAAAATATTTTTCTGAAAAGCTCAAGGTTTCCTTTCAATTTAGCCCTAAAACAATGATTTCTGACCTCTCTCAATATGCAGATACTCCAAATTGTCTTATTTACTATTTGGAAAGATATAAAAAACCAATATTTATTTGATTTTGTCAAGTATTTTTGTAAATCTTAATGATCTGCGATCGCCTCGGCCTCAACTTCCACCAACAGATAGCGATCGCCAAGATAAACACAAAATTAAAAGCGATCTTTCCAAATTGTTTCTAAACGTTGATCTCCTACTGTAATGCCATCACAATCAACGCTTTTTCTTCCCAATTGGGTTGGAAGACCTTGCCAAGTTGGATTTTTTCCTGTTGTTGTTTTTGATTGGCAAGAAGCTGCGATCGGAACAAGCTCACCATCAACTAAAGTTACACTAACAATCATAAGATAAGCAATTTTTCGCTTTACTCGTGGTGTGGCCAAAATATTAATAATAGTAGGTCTATCTTCTGGCGTTCCAATAATTTCATACTTGTAGCTTTCAGTTTGTGAGGGAATATCTGTATCTAATTGGACAAGATTAGTAGTAAAGTATTTGTTCTTTTTATAAAAATTTTGTTGGGCTTGATTAATAACTCCCGTACTCCATTGACCTTCAGGATAAACCCATTTATTAATAAAATTCAAAGGCTGATCTCCTATTGTAATACCATCACAGTTAAGAGTTTTTTCATCGATTTCAGTGGGAAGATTGCCCCAAGTTAGATTTTGATCCATTAGTTGTTGTGATTCACAAACAATACTAATAAAAACAATATCCCCATCTATTGCAGTCTTACCAACAATTCCTAGATTGGCTTTTAGTCCACGGTGTAATGGTGTAGCTAAATTATTAATAATTATCGGTCGATCTTCTGGTTTTCCAGCAATTTCATACTTGTAGTTCACAGTTTTTGGTAAAAGTCCTAAACCGATTAAACCTAGCTGAGTTATATCTGTGGCATAGTACTGATTCTCTAGATAAAAAGCCTGTTGAGCGCGATTCATTGCTCCTACATTATTACGAGATTCAGATATACGAGTACGAGAATGTCCCCTCCTTCCTAAAAATTGAGGAAGTATTAATACAATAAACAACCCACAAACGATCGCAATGACTAACAAAATAAACCAAACAGAACCATTTTCGCGATCGCACCGACTTTTGAGATATTGTAGAAATTTAATTGGAAACTCTGATTTCATCAAATTTTCTCCTCTTGCTCTCATTTATCTATTTTCAGCGAGAGAAAAACAAGACATTAAAAATATATTCCTAGGGAAAAGAAAGTTGCTCCTTTATTAAGTTTGTTTGTCTCTTGTGCTTAAAATTAACTTACCCAGATTTTCAATTTTCCTGTCATTTCTGCCAAAATTTATTGTATAATCTCTCTTAAAAGCAAAAAATTAAGACTCGATCGCGATCGCCTCGGCCTCAATTTCCACCAACATATTAGGATCAACCAAGCGACTCACCTCAACCATTGTAGAAGCGGGACGAATCTCTGCGAAAAACTCCCCATGCGCCCTTCCGATCGCCTCCCAGTTGTCAATATTTGTAACATATATTCGCGTTCTCACGACCTCCTGAAGACTAACTCCTGCTTGTTGCAAAGCTGTTTTGATATTGTTCAGCGTTTGCACGGTTTGCGCGTAGGGATCGCCAATACCTACGATAGTGCTATCTTCATCCGTCGCCGTTGTTCCAGAAACATACACCATATTTCCTACGCGAACCACCCGAGAATAACCCACAATTGATTCCCAAGGTCGTCCGCTACTAATATTTTGTCTTTTCATGTTCTTTGTTGTTGGTTTATCCGCTACCGATCATCCATTCCACTGTACCAATTGTACGAGTTTTTGGCGTAAAGTTTCCAAACCAATGCGATCGCTGGCGGCAATAAATAGGGCTTGAGGATGTTCTTCTTTTGCTCTTTCTAAAGCATGACTTTCAACCCGATCCAACTTATTAAAAACTAAGAGAATTGGACCCGGTGTTGAAGGCATTTCCGATAGAATTTTCATTACCGATCGAATCTGATTTTCCCATGCTGGATGAGAAAGATCGACTAAATGTAAGAGTGCATCTGCTTCCGTTACTTCCTCCAATGTCGCCCGAAACGCATTCACTAAAGCGGGAGGAAGTTCGTGAATAAATCCTACTGTATCAGTTAGCAATAAGTTAAACGGTTTTCCTGTTTCGGGATGGTTAACCGCTAAACGTCGTGTAGTAGGATCGAGGGTGGCAAATAAGCGATCTTCTGCATAGACCTCTGCATTAGTCATGGCATTCAATAAGGTCGATTTTCCTGCATTAGTGTAGCCGACGATCGCCACACTAGGAACGTCTTTATCTTGGCGTTTTTGGCGCAGGCGCGATCGGTGTGCTTGTAACTCATTTACCTCTTTTTGCAGGCGTGTCAAGCGTTGTTGAATGGTACGGCGTTCGGTTTCTAACTTAGTTTCACCGGGTCCTCTCGTACCTATTCCTCCTCCTAAACGAGACATGGCTAAACCTCGACCTGTTAAACGAGGTAACATATACTCTAACTGTGCTAACTCGACTTGCAATTTTCCGGCGCGAGATTGGGCGCGTTGAGCGAAAATATCTAAGATCACTTCTGTGCGATCGACGACCCTAACGCCGATTTGTCGTTCTAGGTTGCGGGTTTGGGCGGGGGAAAGATCGCGATCGAAGACGACTAAATTAGCCCCCATTGTCTGCGCGGCTAGGGCAATATCCTCAACTTTTCCCGCCCCGACAACGGTTTGGGGATGGGGTTGAGTGCGTTTTTGTGAGAGAACTTGCAGCACTTCTCCTCCTGCGGTATCCACTAAGCGCTCTAATTCTGCGATACCATCGGCAAAGGCGCGATCGCTCATTTTTTGCGTTTGTAGCCCGATAATGGCGACGCGATCGCGATCTGCGTCAACATCTAGGGCAATATACTCTCGGCGAAATTCTTCTTCAAGTCCCTCAACTAAATCGAGAAAATTTTGCTGGGTTAAAACATCAAGACTTAAAGGAGGAGAAAGCTGCCAGTAAATCGGCTCGCTGTCATTGCGATCGGGGCGATCGCTTTGAGGGATAAGATGGGCGTAATAGGTTTCTTTCACATACCCTGTAGCCCCGCCACCCCGTCGTTCAAACCCCGATCCTGTCAAGTTTATGACCACCAAAGCATCTAAACGCTGCATGGCCATGGCTGTCAAACTGGCAGTATGGGGAGATTCGGACTTTAAGTTAGTGGCAATACAGCGAATACCGCACAAACGTTCCGCACCATAACGAGGAAGTTCGAGTAGGGGAATTTGGGTTTCGCGGGGGGTTCCCACTCCCACTCGCATCACTTGTCCTCGACGGTTAACATAGGCACAGATATTTTCTTGAATTTCTGTACTAATTGCCGCGAGACGTTGGGCAAATTCGGGAGTTGTCAAGCAGTCTTGGGGTAAGCGTTGTTGATAAAGACGCTTAAGCTGCTTGGTTTGACTGGTTTTGAGTCCTTTTAGATTGCCGTAGATGGTTTCGATAAGCGCATTCTCCAATTGGTTTCTACTCTTTTAATTTTAACCAATTTCTGGAGAAAATTTCTGGATTGAATTTCTGCTATAGTTTAAGATAAAATTCTGCTCGATCTTCAGGTTATATCATGCCAGTTGCGATCGCCTCTCGCTTTGTTCGTTATATTGTTGTCGTCAGCACGATCGCTTTACCTTTCCATATTATGCTTAATCTTACGGTTAAAAAGGTAATGGCTGTAACTATTGTGCCAAAGAAAGAAATAGAATCATCTTGGCGATCGCGATCTTTCAATCTCCAAGAAGATAGAGAAAAAATAGCAGCGTTTTCTTCTATTTTTAATCGCGAAAATGTTTTACAATCTCAAATTATTTCTCCAGATGAACCCCCTTCTACAAACCCTTTACCCGAGCCAAAAATCCCTCGCCTTCCTCCTCCTTCAGAACTTCTTACTCCTCTAGAACCAACTTTAGAAAACCCCGAACTTACTCCAGAGGAAAATATTCCTGGAACGATCGAAGTTCAAAGTTTTGAAGTAATTGGCAGCACTATATTTAGCCAGGAAGAATTAGCGGAAATTACCAGAGAATACACTAATCGTCCTATTTCTTTTGCGGAACTATTACAAGTTCGTTCTAAGATTACTCAGTATTATCACGATCGCGCTTATATTACAACTGGTGCTTTTATTCCACCGCAAAATAGTCAGGATGGTGTTATTCAAATTCAAGTCATTGAAGGAGAAATTGAAGAAATCAACATTCAAGGAACAACACGACTCCATCCTAACTATATTCGCAGTCGTTTGGGAATTGCCGTCCAACCACCTCTCAATGTGAAACGCTTGCAAGAAGCCCTCCAACTCTTACAACTCGATCCTTTAATTGAGAACCTTTCTTCTGAGTTATCAACGGGGACAAAAATAGGCTCAAATATCTTAGAAGTTGAGGTTAGAGAAGCAGATAGTTTTAGCGTACAATTGCCTTTTAGTAACTCTCGTTCTCCAAGTGTGGGTAGCGATCGCCGAGGAATTAATATTATCGAAGGAAATGTATTGGGTTTGGGAGATAGTCTTGCTCTGGGGTATAGTAATACGACGGGCAGTAATGGGTTTGATTTTAGCTATACATTGCCTTTAAATCCTTATAATGGAACTGTGCGTCTTGCTTTGGGAAATACATCGAGTACCGTCATTGAAGAACCTTTTGATATTCTGAATATTCGCTCCAAATCTAGTTATTATGAAGTAACATTGAGGCAGCCGATTCGACAAACACCGTCAGAAGAGTTTGTTATGGGTTTGACATTTTCTCATCAAACTAGCGCGACAACACTATTAGATATTCCCTTTCCTTTATCTAATGGTGCGGACGATGATGGGGTAACAAAATTATCGGTTTTGCGGTTTTTTCAAGAGTGGACAAAACGCAGTGAACGAGAAGTTTTAGCTGCTCGTTCTCAGTTTAATTTAGGGGTTAATTGGTTTGATTCTACCCAAAATAATGAGGCTCCAGATAGTAATTTTTTCTCTTGGCAAGGACAATTTCAATGGGTAAGATTGTTGGCAGAAGATACTTTATTTGTCCTGCGAGCAGATTCGCAAATTAGCGATCGCCCTATGTTATCATTAGAACAATTTGCGATGGGGGGACAAGAAACTGTTCGAGGTTATCGTCAGGATGTTTTATTGGCAGATAATGGAGTGGTAGCAACAGCAGAACTAAGAATTCCCCTGGTGCGAGTTCCCGAAATTCAAGGCTTATTACAAATTGCTCCATTCATTGATTTTGGTCTGGGTTGGAACAATACAGAAGATAATACTCTTGACACCAATGTTATTAGTTCTGTTGGGTTAGGATTACGATGGCAGCAATGGGAGCGTTTACATATCCGTCTTGATTGGGGTATTCCTTTAACCAATCTCAATTCCACTCCAAATACTTTGCAGGAAAATGGGCTGTATTTTTCAATTAATTATCTATTCTAATTAACTCTCAACTAACCACTAACCACTAACCACTATACACTAACCATGAAACGACTATTTAAAAACTCAATTTGGAAGCAGATAAAATGGGGACTTTTAGCGATCGCCGTTCTAATTCTTTCCTTACTCCTCACCCCTCCTTCGATTGTAGCGAATCCTTTTCCCAGTAGCGCGATCGCCCTCGAACAGCAAGGAAAGACACTTTATCAAGCTGGACGTTATGCTGAAGCTGCTGCTATCCTGCAACAGTCCCTACAAGTCTATCAAAGCCAAGGAGATGAACTCGAGGAGGCCGCGATCTCGAGCAATCTGGCTTTAACTTATCGCCAAATGGGAGAGATCGCCACAGCAGAAGAAGCGATCGCCGACAGTTTAGAAATTCTGCAACGCATAGATGCAAAAGGACGCGATCGCATTTTGGCGCAAACATTAAATATTCAAGCCAGTTTAGAATTAAGCAAAGGACAGCCGGAAAAGGCGATCGCCTTATGGAAACAGGTTGCAGAGATATACCAAGTTTTAGGAGACAAGGAAGGGAAAATTCGCACCCAAATTCATCAAGCCACCGCGATGCAATCAGCCGGATTATTTCGCTTGGCTTTAAAAACTCTCGAAACCGTTAAAACTCAGTTAGAGACACAACCCGACTCTATTACCAAAGCCCTAGGATTGCGATCTTTAGGAGATACCCTGCGTTTAGTGGGAGATTTGGGCAAATCCCAAGACAGTTTAAATGAGAGTCTCTCCGTCGCCAAAAACCTGCAATCTCCCCAAGTTCTCAGCAATATTCTCCTGAGTTTGGGCAATCTTGCACGAGTACAAAGAAACACCGATGAAGCCCTCAATTTCTATCAACAAGTTGCCGATCTTTCCCCTTCACCCCTAACCAAAACCCAAGCACAACTCAATCAATTCAGTTTATTAATTGAACAAGAAAATACCCAAGCCGCCAGAAATTTACTCCCCCAGATCAATGCAGAGATAGAACAATTACCCCTCAGTCGCGCCGCCATTTATGCCAGAATCAATTTGTCCCATAGCTTAATGCAGCTTTCCCCCTCAGAATTCGCACCAACCAGCGCCCGAGAACTGGCGATCGCCACTCAACAGGCTCAAACATTGGGAGACGATCGCGCCCGCGCCTATGCTTTAGGATATCTCGGCCAAGTCTACGAACAAACCCAACAACTGGATGCAGCCCTAGACCTCACTCAACAAGCCTTAATCGTCGCTCAATCCATCGATGCACCCGATATTACCTATCGTTGGCAATGGCAGCTAGGAAGGCTTTTAAAAGCCACTGGAGGCGATCGCGCGGGGGCGATTTCTGCCTATCGCGAAGCCGTCAATACCCTGCAAACCCTACGAAGCGAACTAGCCGCGATTCAATCGGAAGTCACCCACTCAGATTTACAATTCTCCTTCCGAGAAAGCGTCGAACCCGTTTATCGGGAATTAGTGAGTTTATTATTAGAACCTAAAGAAGGAACAGCCAGTCCCGCAGACATCGAACAGGCACGTAAAACCATTGAATCCCTGCAATTGGCGGAACTTGATAACTTCTTCCGATCGGCGTGTTTGAATGCAAAACCCGTCAATGTCGATCGCATAGATCGCAAAGCCGCTATTTTCTATCCCATTATTCTCAGCGATCGCCTAGAAGTCATCCTCAGCTTACCGGGGCAATCTTTAACCCATTATGCCACCCAACTCCCCAAAAAAACAGTCAATCGCACCGTACAGAGCCTTCGCATTTCCCTCACTCAAGCGAATAGACTTTCCTTTCGGCACAATGCAAAAGAAGTCTATGAATGGTTAATTCGACCCATTGAGGAGCAATTGGCGCAAAGTCAAGTCGAAACCCTTGTTTTCATACCCGATGGCGTATTGCGAGGGATTCCGATGGGGGCGCTTTATGATGGCGAACAGTTTTTAATTGAAAAATACGCGATCGCCGTGGCTCCAGGGTTAGAATTGACCGACTCGGGGGCATTACAACGGGAAGAAATTCGCGTACTCAAAGCCGGAGTTTCCCTTGCCCGCCAAGGGTTTAACGCCCTGCCTGGGGTTGAAGTCGAACTAGCAGAAATTAGCGATCGTGTTGCGGGACAAGTGCTACTCAACGAGAATTTCACAGAAGCCACCGTTCAAAAGGCGATCGACTCTGCTCCCTTTCCTATTATCCATTTTGCCACTCACGGAAATTTTAGTTCTAGCGCAGCAGATACTTATATTCTCACATGGGACGATCGAATTAATGTTAACGAATTGAGCGAACTGTTACGCACGGCTGGATTGGGGGGATCGAAGGCGATCGAGCTTTTAGTGTTTAGTGCCTGCGAAACCGCAAGCGGCGATCGGCGTGCAGCCTTGGGAATTGCTGGGGTTGCAGTGAGGGCGGGCGCTCGCAGTACAATGGCAAGTTTATGGTTAGTGAATGATGAAGCAACTTCGGAATTAATGCAGCAGTTTTATTCAGAGTTACTGAAAGAAAAAGTGACTAAAGCAGAAGCATTGCGCCGCGCCCAAATCACGATTTTAAAGAATCCCAAATATAACGGACATCCCTATTTTTGGGCTCCATTTATTTTGGTGGGTAATTGGTTATAAAGATTTAAAACCAATGTTTAAACCCAATACAATTCTATCCCATCAATTGATTAATTTGCTCTATCCATCGCTGTCTTTCCGCGTGTTCTAATTGTAGAATATCCTCTAACGGCCAGTGAAAATTGAGAGCAATATAGGCTATCTCTTGGTATAAGCGATCCAAGGGATAGCCTATGACTCCCCCACTGCTAACATTTCCCCTCCCCAGCCGTTAATTTGATTATAAAAACTTTGTAAATAATCAGAATCTATTAAAAATAAATCTTCAAGAATCGCGATCGAAATAGTGGATAATTCCTCCAATTGAACGATCGTGCGGGACAAGACAACCAACATTCGATAAGCGGGATTTTCCAACACGAGAGGATGTTTCTGAATAATAATTTCATCGGCTCCCGTTGCCAAGCGCATACTCCCAGTACGATATAAGTTGCCCTCTTTGTCGATTAAACCCTTCGGGAGGGTAAAATTGTATTTTGTAGAAATCATAATTGGCGATCGGTGGTTTTCCTCGTTGTTGTAACACTTCTTATCGATCTTAGTCTTCATTATCCTGTTCTTCTGCCGATTTTTGTGGTTCTTCCTCCTCCTCTTCCAATTCGTTGATTTTCCGATAAAACTTTTGTAAATAATTCAAATCTGCTACAAAAAGTCCCTCAATAGTTGCAGGGGAAATATTATCTAAAGCACCAAGACGAGTAATCACGCGAGATAAAATAATTGCTGTTGCATAAGCAGGATTAGTTTTCACCCGAGGATCTCGCATGGGGACAATTTCATCGATCGCCCTTGCCAAACGCATGACCCCCGTGCGATGAAGATTACCCTCTGTATCTATGTATCCTTTAGGAAGGGAAAATTCAAACTCGGTTTGTATCATTAACTAAGATAATGGGATGAATTAAAATAAGGCGCGATCGCCCTTCTTGAGATTAGATTGAAATTACCTTTACAAACTAAAAAGTTGAGCCGATTTATAGTTCAGATCGCTTGCTTCTGCGGAGGATTTACTCGACAGTTCAGTGCGATAAAATTCATCAACCGCTAATTCAAGTTCCTCAATAATAAAATCATTACTATTGGCACTTAAAGAGCCAATAGTATAACTAATCGGCCAAGCACCCGTGAAACTATAACGAGCCATTTCAATCCCCCATTGATTATAAATGACAATATCACCATCGCGGTATTGTTCGCTCCATTGTCCTTCCTCTATGGTCTTAAACCAATCCCATAATGTTGTCGTTAATGTCAAACCTCGCTTGAGAGTAATGTTATCACTCTTAGTATTTCCAGGAATTTTGGTTCTCACGACTCGACCATAATTTGTTCCATTCGCTCCCCATTTTTGCGCGGTAACTTCGGCAATTTCAACAACATCATAACTGCGTTTAAATCCCGAACATTCCGTGAAAAAAGCATCCACAAGTCCTGAAGCATCTACAAGGAGATCGACGTAAAAACGATTGCTAGTTAGGACTTCTGGTAAAGCATAGAGTCCTGTTAGTAAAGAGCTTTCTTGAGAATTACTGAGTGTCATAATTGTATGATTTGTTATTTGTTGTTGCCTGTTGCTTGTTGCCTAGCGCTACGCGCTATATTTATGATTTTACGAAATTCGTTTCATTGTTTCATAAGAAAATTCTAGCGTTTCTTCATAGAGACTGGCACTATCAACGGAAAATTGAGAGCATTTGTAACTAATCGGAAAAAGCCCATTCAAATCCCAACGCGCACCTTCACCTCCTCCTTGATCGTAGACGATAATACTTGCAGTTTTCTTTGTTCCACCCAATAATGTTGCTCCTCCGATAAAGTTAGACGAATGCGAATTTTTGTACCAATTGTAGAGACTGCTATCCTCTGCCGATCCGACAAAGGCGATCGTAATATTGGTTGTATTGACACCCGTAACTGTAGCCTGCATAAAACTCATAGCATATTTACCTGCTCCATGAGCATTACTGTCCTCCGTTGCTTCTAAAGAAGAACCAAGACCGCTTACACTTTTAATATATAAATCTGAATAAATGCCATCAATATCGACATAAAATCGAGAATTGGCTAAAATTTCTCCCATTGTATCTTGCCTCGCATGAAAAATTTTTCAAGTAAAAATCCTCTGAAAATCATAGAAATTAAAAGAAAGAAGCAGGATTGACTCTTTCGATATCTTCACACACAATGTCATAAGTTTCTTTAACGAACTCATTACCATCTGCGGCAAGATCGGAGACAGAATAACTTTGCGGCCAAGCATTCTTAATATTCCATTGTAAAACCGCTTTATCAGAACTGTTATAAGCCGTTAATGAGCCGCTTTTGCGATACAGTCCCCAATAGCCAGAACCCCCTTCACTGATTGGCATACACCTTTTATACCATGTATACCAATCCATATCTCCTTTAACCAGATATACCTCAATTGAGATATTGGGGTTATTTTGACGGCCTGCTGTTGATTGCCAGTAATTCATCGTATACTTTGAGACAGAGAAAGGTTTATCTTGTCCCGATATTTCTCCTTCAAATGCAATTTCTCCCACGCTTGCCACCATTTTTTCCGTTAGTCCATCAAATTCAATATAGAATCGACTGGTGGGAATAGGTTTTAGTTCTGCCATATTTTCCTCCAAATGAGTATTGGCTACTCTTGCAATTTTAATGAATAGCCAATAATCCATAACCCGTTATGCTGTGCGAGACAAGTTTTCGTAGGCAAAATCCAATGTTTCTTCGTAAAGAGCCGCATCTTCTGCTGACAGTGAAGAACCTTTGTAACTCACGGGAAAAACTCCTGTAAGAACCCAAGTAGCAGCTTCCTCTCCCCCTTGATTATAGAGAGAAATTGTACCTGTTTTGCGTTCCCCTTTACTCTCACTTCCTCCCCCCACATATTCAGTAGAGTGAGAGGAATAGTACCAATCGTAAACGCGCTTATCTTCAGCAGTGCCGACAAAAGTAATGGTTAGGTTGGAATTACTAACGCCAGTTACTGTTGATTGTACGGCACTTTTACCGCCCTTGGTGACACCATAGGAAGCATCAGAGCCAGCTAACTCGATGGTGGCGCTAATGCCGCTAATGCTCTTAATAATTAGATCGTCGAGTCCGTCAATGCTAATGTAAAACTTGGAACACGCGAGAATCTCTCCGGCTGCCATTGTTTTGCTCCTTGTTAAAAGTGGAAAAAAAAGTAGAAAAATGCGATCGCCAACACGCAACAAGTTTCATCTGTGGGGGGATCTTAGGGAAAATCCCTCCCTATATAAATAGCGTTTAAGTTGTTCTTTTGACATCTTCACAAACGAGTTCAAAAGTTTCTTTTGCTAAGTCGCTGCCATCAGCAGAAAGGTCGGATAAGCTATAACTTTTCGGCCAAGCATTAGTAATCGTCCATTCTAGAACAACTTCATCGCTGGCATTGAAAGCGGTTAAAGTACCACCTTGGCGGCCTTTCAGTCCAACGCCATCACCTCCTTCACTTTTGGGAACTATAGATTTAAACCAGTTGTACCAGTCCATATCACCTTCAACCAAGTAGACTTCGATGGAGAAATCAGGGTTATCAGCAAATCCCGTAGAGGTACTTTGCCACAGGGTTTTTCCGTCTTTACCAGAGGCGATCGGTTTTTCGTGGCCTGCAGTTTTGCCCTCAAAGGACATTTCGCCAACACTGGCGACCATTTTTTCACTTAAGTTGTCAAAAGCGACATAGAATCGACTGGTGGGAATTGGAACTACTTCTGTCATTTCTGATGCTTCCTAGTCTTTTAATGAGTAATAAGTAATGGGCAAAGAGTGCGAAAAGAGAAAGGAGAGAAACTTATTATTAATCATCCTTCCTCTTTCCCACTATCAACTATCAACTATCAACTATCAACCTAGCCTCCAGGTGCCCACTGACTGATGCGGAAGATGACAAATTCAGCCGGACGGACGGGACATACACCCACTTCAACGTAAAGACGACCCATCATCATAGTTTCATTGGTGTTGAGTTCGCCATCACACTTAACATAGAAGGATTCTCCAGGGGAACCGCCTTGTAGGGCTCCCGCACGCCATAATCCTTCCAGGAAGTTATTAACCGTGCGTGTAACTCGCGCCCAAAGATCGCGATCGTTGGGTTCAAAGACGACCCACTGGGTACCGATTTCGATGGACTTCTCAATGTAGCTCATCAAGCGACGAACAGAGATATAACGCCATTGAATATCGGTGGGATCGACTAAGGTACGCGCACCCCAAATCAAATAACCACGATTGTAACTGGCGAAGTTACGGATGCAGTTAATCCCTTTGGGGTTGAGCAGTTCTTGCTCGCGCATATTGGTTTCGTAAGCCAAGCCTAAAACGCCTCTAGGGGTTTCATTTGCAGGGGCTTTGAAGATACCTCGGCTTTGGTCGGTGCGACACCAAACCCCCATCATGTGACCGCAGGGAGGGACGAAAATGGGGCGGCCTGCGTTGGCAGGGTTGGCGACTTTAATCCAAGGATAGTACAGTGCGCCAAACATAGAGCGGCGGTTGAAAGCTGTCAGCCAAGCGTCAATATCTTGGGGCTTCTGGTTTTCGGGGGGAACGGGATCGCTGCTTTTTCCTGGTTTAACTGGTGGTGGATCAAGGACGGCCATGCGATAGGGAGGTCCTGGGAAGGAGTTCTCGCACATACTGACCATCATTTCCATAACCCCGTGTACTTGGTCGAGGTCAAGAATTCCGGTTTGATAAAGGAGCATCAGGTCGGGGAAGGCAACCATCGCGACTTCATCGACTTCAAATAAGCCTTGCATCCCTTTGCGCTCGTTGCGACTGCCGGCAATATCGCGTGCGGCGTTGTCAACGGGAGAGATGTAAGGTGGAGGGGCGATTTCGTAGACACCATTACCGGGTCGTCGCGAGAGGGCTTGTCCGCTTACGGAGATATCGGCAAAGGTCAAATATTCTGATTCTGCTACGGCTGTAACGGCGTAATCGGCTACGGCTGTTTCGACTTCGGGGTTCATGGACAGGTTATCGTATTCCTCGAGAACCTCTTCGCCGAGAACAACTTTCAGATTAAAGTATTGTCCGTCATCAATGGCAGGCTCGGAGTCGTCTTCCGGTGCTTTGGGGGTACTTTCGGAAATAACTACGAGGATTCGTCCCGAATCACCTGGAGGAAGTGCGGGTGCATCATCACCTTCGGAAGGTTTAATGTTCGCACTCAAAGAAGGTTTGCCCCCTGCGGTGAGCAGTTTTGTCGCGACTTCCTCTGCTGGTGGGGGTTCGGAGCCAGGAAGTTTGGTGCCGATGCTAGTGACCCAACAGCGTCCGCCACCGTTAACAAACCAGCCTTGAACGGCAAAGGGGAGGTAAGGATAATAAGTTTGTTCGCTGCCGTCTTCGGCGACTTTTTTATATTCGGTAAATCCATCGGAGTTGGGTTTGCCGAAATATTCAAGATACTGTTCAAAGTTGGTAATCATGATGGGTTTGAACAGTTCGGCATCACCGCGCACGTCTTCGGTGAAGCCGATAAACCCGGCAATACTTAAGCTAATGCCCTCAATTGGGCGACTCCCTCGGTCTACTTCTTCGACGTAGACACCTGGAGCAAAATAATCTAAGGCCATAAGCGGCTGTCCTCCATTAGGATGTTTGAATTCTGAGTTAGATAATATAAGGTCTAGACCGTCTGCGCTCTAGCTTATCCTGGGACGGGCTTCGAGGTTATTAGACTTAAGTCTAAATTCAGTTTGGGGAACAGGGATAGAGCGCGATCGCATTTCTTAATCTACTGTCTGGGCGGGACTAGCCCACAATCTAAGGGAACAAAAGTTACATTTCTTCACTGTATAAAATTGGAACCCGAAAAATATCGAGCAAGTGCGAAAACCGATACGGACTTCGATCGCATTCGCGGCGAATTCCGTTAAACTAATTCCCCTGTTTCTTGCAATGCGTGAAGTCGCCGATAAATTCCTTTTTGATGTAACAATTCTGCATGACTTCCTACCTCTACAATTTTACCAGAATCGAGAACGACAATTTTATCTGCTTCTCTTACTGTACTCAATCGGTGAGCAATAATAATTGTGGTACGGGTGCCAAAAATCGATCGCATTGCTAATTGAATCAAGCGCTCTGACTCATAATCTAAGCTCGAAGTCGCTTCGTCAAAGATTAGCACATCTGGGTTCATAATTAACGCCCGTGCAATGCCAATTCGCTGCCTTTGTCCTCCCGACAAACGCACCCCGCGCTCCCCTACAATTGTATAATAACCATTGGCAAGGTCCCCCAGAAAATCATCGACGCGGGCAATTTTACACGCTTCCTCCACTTGAGAGAAAGAAGCAAGAGGATTGCCATAAACCAAATTATCCAAGAGGGTGCCGTTGAAAATATCGACCTCCTGATGCACGATCGCCAACCGCTTGCGATAGCGAGTAATATCCAAACTGCGAATATCGTCTCCATCCATGAGAATTGAGCCGCGATCGGGTTCAAAATAGCGAAAAAGTAGTTTCACCAAGGTCGATTTTCCTGACCCCGATCGCCCCACTAAGGCCACAGTTTGATAGGGTTCGACCAATAAACTAATATCCTGCAAAATTGGGCGATCGCGATCGTAACCAAAAGTTAACCCAGAAAGTTCAATTTTCCCTGTAAAATGATAAGAATTCTCCGCCGCAACTTCTGGTAATAAATTCGCGGCATCGCTTCCTTCCGGCTCTTGTAAAAACTCGTGAAAGCGAATCATCGAAGCATAACGACGGGAAAACATTTCGGCTAAATCGCTCAAGGGATCGAGTTCTGAATAAGCCATACTTGCCACGGTTAAACAAGTTATAAAATAGCCTAAAGAAATGCGTCCTTGTAGGGTTTCCCAAAGGGTAAAACTGAGAATCAAAAACTCGCAAGTGCGAATAAATATTTGCTGTTGGCTATATAGATAAGTATACCCTTTATGAATGCGATCGAGAATAAATCTAAGTTCGCGATCGAATCGCCTTTTTTGTCGATAAAACTCTCGGGATTCATTAGCAAACGCCTTCACCGTTTTAATATTGGTAATGATTTCCGAGGTACGACTGTCGGTATTTTCCATATATCGATCCAAAATTGCCTCTTTGCGAACCAACTTTCGCAATTTCCGCAAAGAAAAAGCAAGAATGAAGATAAAGGAGAAGAGAAAGGCGATCGCAATCCGGCGCTCAATAACTAAAATTACCCCAAAAATCCCCAAAATTCGTATCAATCTGGGAATTAATTGTCCGGCAATTTCCGGGTAGGTCCAGAGATGATTAGATATTCCTCGGGCTACCTTTCCAGCAACGCGACCGGGGTTATTTTCATCATAAAATCCTAACGGTAGGGTGAGAATTTTTTTTACTGTCTGATGGGAAGAATCTCGACGCACCTTCAATGCGATCGCCCAGTGATACCAAATCGCTGCCCACGCTTGGATTGGCGCTCTTACTACCATTACGATAAACATTAGTCCCAATAACGTCCCCAATGCTAAAAATTGACCTTCGGGTAGATTCGTTATTTTGGCAGTATTTGTTACAAGGAAGCTGGCGGTATTATCCAGGGGATGACCAGATAAAACATTCAAAATTTGTCCGATCGCATAAGGCACTGCTAAATCGACAATCTGAAAAAAACTCGATGCTGCAATACTGAAAATCGCGATCGTTCGGTACTCTCGGTAATGATTCAATAAATCTCGAAAAGATGCCACTGTCTTTAAAGTTGGTCGCGATTTCTGGATGATATTTTTGTAGTATTACACATAATACTACAAAATATAATACAGCACTCTTTTTTTTTGTGGCAGTCTTGCAAGCGCCAAAATTACGAGGATTAGGTTTTTAGGGCGTTGGCGCATCTTAGGAAAGCGATCGCGGTTTAATTCTCCATTCCCTGGAGAATCTTTTGGAAGGCATCAAGAGAGGGAATCGCGATCGCTTGTCGGAGTAAATTCGCGAGGATGGCATCATCTTGAATGCCATTGACGGTTTCAATCAGGACTTCGGGGACTATTTCAAAGCGCACTTGCAGCACGGCAATGATATCTTCTTGGCGACCTTGTTGCAGTCCTTGTTGCAGTCCTTTCTCAATGCCCAAACGCTCTACACTGGTAATGTACGGCATTTTGTTTTCCTCCTCATAATGATAGATTTCGCGGGTAAAATTTTCTTCTAGGGAACGAGGCAGAGTCATCATCCAGTCAATCAATCGGAATAGTTCTAGGATATCTCGTCTTTGATAACCCCGTCGATAAAGACTTTTGGCAATGGTGAGTTTCTCTTGATAGCGACTATCTGGGTTTTGGCGGGTTTTCTGGGTTTCTCGATGTGCCGCAACGATGACCGCAAAGGGATTATTGCTTTCGGCTAAAGTTTGGGCAGTGTAGTCGAGGAGTTTCACTGTGGGAAACTTTAAGAGAACTGCGCCTCCTAAAATCTTATAGCCGTATTTTCTGGGTCGCCAAGATTTTGTCTCGTCAGCTAAGACCGCTAAACTGAGGACTTTCTGACGATAGCGATCGTAGATGCGGCAATTATAAACATACATCCGTTCGGCAAATTCGGCTTCGGGTTGGCTTTGGACTTCAATGTGAATCAAAATCCAAGTTTCTTGCCCGTTTTTGAGCCAAACTTTAACCAATTTATCAGTGGTTTTGCGCCCAGTTTCTCCTTCTCTGACAATTTTCTGGAACTCTTTATCCAAGAACTCATAACCCCGAGTCCAATCAATGGCATCATGGACGCGAGGAAAGAAAAAAGCGAGAAAAGGTTGGAAATAGAAGGAAATGGCTTCTTTCCAAGGAGAGTCGTATTCGGCGCGGGTTTCGTTGTTGGTCATAGAACAATCGCATCAATTCTTCCCAACTTTAGACCTAAATTGAATATTTTATTATTTTAGTGTGGCCTACAATTTTTAACCTGCTGAAGTTAAAATAGCAAAGCATTTAACGCCAACGCGCACGAGTTGAATATGGGCAGCACCTTCGGACATTTATTTCGCATTACCACCTTTGGAGAATCCCACGGAGGGGGTGTTGGCGTGGTTATTGATGGCTGTCCACCTCAACTGGAAATTACCCCCGCAGAAATCCAATTTGAACTCGATCGCCGCCGTCCAGGACAGAGTAAAATCACAACACCCCGTAAAGAAGCCGATCGCTGCGAAATTCTCTCTGGAGTCTTTAACGGCAAAACATTAGGAACCCCCATCGCCATCCTCGTGCGGAACAAAGACCCCCGCCCCCAAGACTATCAAGAGATGGAACAAAAATACCGTCCCTCCCACGCCGATGCCACCTACGACGCAAAATATGGCATCCGTAACTGGCAGGGAGGAGGGCGATCCTCCGCTAGAGAAACCATTGGACGAGTCGCGGCCGGGGCGATCGCCAAAAAAATCCTTCGACAGGTGGCAGGAGTGGAAATTGTCGGTTATGTTAAACGAATTAAAGACCTAGAGGCGATCGTCAATGCCGATACCGTCACCCTCGAACAAGTGGAAAGTAATATTGTGCGCTGTCCTAACTCCGAATGCGCCGAACAAATGATAGAACTGATCGATCGCGTCAGACGCGAGAAAAATTCTTTGGGGGGTGTCGTCGAATGTGTCGCCAGAAATGTCCCGAAAGGACTCGGCGAGCCTGTATTTGATAAATTAGAAGCAGATTTAGCCAAAGCAATTATGTCCCTTCCTGCCAGTAAAGGCTTTGAAATTGGCTCCGGTTTTGCCGGCACCCTGCTGACAGGGAAAGAACATAACGACGAATTTTATACTGATGAAAGCGGCGAAATTCGTACCGCTACCAACCGTTCTGGTGGCGTACAAGGCGGCATCAGCAACGGCGAAAATATTATTTTGCGTGCAGCCTTTAAGCCAACTGCTACCATAGGCCAAGAGCAAAAAACGGTGACTCGCAGTGGCGAAGCAACCGTTTTAGCCGCCAAGGGGCGACATGACCCTTGCGTTTTGCCGAGAGCCGTGCCTATGGTAGAAGCAATGGTTGCCTTAGTTTTATGCGATCACCTGCTGCGCGATCGGGGTCAATGTACTGTGTTAACGCCTTAAGTGTCCCATGCAAACCATCTCTTCTTCTGAATTTCTAATCCGATTTTGGGGAGTCCGAGGCAGTGTTCCCTCTCCCGGTCCTCAAACTATCCGCTATGGCGGTAATACCTCTTGCGTTGAAATGGAAGTAGGAGGGAAAAGACTTATTTTTGATGGTGGAACGGGACTGCGAGGTTTGGGGAAATACTTGCTCAAATACTCTCCCGTAGAAGCCTTTGTCTTTTTTACCCACTATCATTGGGATCATATCCAAGGGGTGCCTTTCTTTTTCCCCGCCTTTAACGAAGAAGATTGTTTTCACATTCACGGACAGGTTCCCCCGGAAGGGGAGGAAATGAAGATGGAGACGCATTTTCACCATCGCGTTCTTCATGTTGACTCTCCTGTTCCCGTGTCCGATATTAAGGCAAAATTAAAATTTCACGATATTGTCTGCGGCGAAGTCTTTCACTTAGATGATATTGAAATTGAAACCACCCCCCTCAATCATCCTAATGGTGCAATGGGATATCGCATCAGTTGGGGCGGTTATACGGCGGTTTATTGTACCGATACGGAACATTTCCCCGATCGCCTTGACGAAAATGTTTTACATCTGGCCAGAGATGCGGATATTTTGATTTATGATGCCATGTACACTGATGAGGAATATCACAATCCTAAATCTCCGAAGGTAGGTTGGGGACATTCTACTTGGCAAGAAGGAGCAAAAGTTTGTGATGCAGCCGGAGTTAAACGCTTTGTTGTTTTCCATCACGAACCCAATCATAGCGACGATCAACTCGATAAAATCGGTGAAGAGGTGGAAGTTCTCAGACCAGGCAGTATTTTGGCAAAGGAAGGACTAGAGGTAATTATTAGTAGGGGTTTGGTCTCCAAACCCCCAGTGTAGGGGTTTGGTCTCCAAACCCCCTTTCTCCAAACCCCTCCAAACCCCCTTTCTCCAAACCCCTCCAAACCCCCAATATAGGAAAAATATCAAAAATGCGATCGCCGTGAAGAGAATGCTTTTCTGCGGCGATCGCACCACAATTATTTGATAATACAACCCCTCATCTATCCGAAGGATGATCAGAGGGCGCGTTCACTTAAATTGCAAGATGCAACAAACGACACCCCCAAAGTCAACTCCCTCAGATCTGAATTTCTGGCAAATTTGGAATATCACATTCGGTTTTTTCGGCACCCAATTCGGTTGGGCGTTACAAATGGGCAATACCAGCGCCATTTACGAATATTTGGGGGCAAACCCCGAACAAATCCCCCTTCTTTGGCTGGCGGGTCCCATTACTGGATTAATCATTCAACCTCTCATCGGCTATTGGAGCGATCGCGGTACTCCTTTGGGTCGCCGCAAGCCCTTTTTTCTCGCGGGAGCAATTCTCAGTTCCTTTGCTCTCATTATGATGCCCAATTCCGGAAATTTGTGGATGGCGGCGGGAATGCTATGGATTCTCGATACATCTTTTAATAGCACGGTTGAACCTTTGCGAGCTTTTACAGGCGATCGCATCTCTGGGGAACAGCGCACCCTCGGATTTACCATGCAGGCCTTTTTTATTGGCTTGGGGGCGGTGTTGGGGTCATTATGTCCCTGGATTTTCAGCCATCTGGGATTTATCAACGATGTTGGCACAAAAACAGCCATTCCCCTCAGCGTCAAGCTCTCGTTTTATTTTGGGGCGTTGGTTTATTTAAGTTGTGTATTGTGGACGGCATTAAGTACGGGAAAATCGCCTTTGGACTATAATCCCCCCTCAGAGGAAGAACAAGAACCCGCCGGAGCAGGGGATTTTTTCCGCAATATTTGGCAAATGCCAAAAACCATGCGCCAATTAGCCGTGGTGCAGTTTTTCACTTGGGTGGGGATGTTTTGCGTCTTTTTATATTTACCCCCCGCGATCGCCCGACAAGTTTTCGGCGCAACGGATCAAACTTCTCCACTCTATACCCAAGGGATTGAATGGGCGGGAATTTTTATCGCCGTTTACAATGGGGTTTGTTTTATTGTTTCTTTATTTCTGGCGCGTTTTGCTAAATTAACCAGTCGTAAATTCGTTCACGGTTTTTGTTTATTATGTGGCGGAATTGGTTTAATTTCTCTATTTTGGATTCGCGATCGCTATTTCATTTTCTTCTCTGCAATGGCCTTGGGAATGGCTTGGGCGAGCATTCTTTCCATGCCTTATTCTATCCTTGCTGATGCCCTACCAGAGGAAAAAATGGGGAGTTATATTGGCATCTTTAATATTTTCACTGTCGTACCGCAAATTTGCGTTGCTTTGGGGTTGGGTTGGGTGATGTCTGCTTTCTTAGATTCGAGTCATTTACTGGCGGTGGTTTTGGGGGGTTTCTTTTTAATTATTGCGGCTTTATTCGTGCCGAGGGTGACAGATGTTGTGGAAGATAGCTCTATCTCCTCTTCCGAATTAAGAGAGGAAGAAATAAGGCAATTGGCTGGCGATCGCGGTTAATGCAGTGCTTCTTTCTTTGGCGAAGTCAGTAACAAATACAAACAACGAAAGATCCTTGGGAATCCATTACGGTGCATCTATCTAGTTTTTTCTGTTAAAGTGAAGAATCAGATCGTTTTGATGCGTTAAGGAGTTGGATATGACAAATGAAACCAATGAAAATAATGTTGTTATCGAGGATATGATTGTGGCGATCGCGCAAATTCCTCAAGAACATTGGGGGAATTTACTGCAAATAATTAAATTGTTTCAGGATAGCGTAAATCCAAAGCCAGAAAAGGCGATCGATCCCCTAGAAGCGAGTCTGAATATGTCCAAAGAGGAACGTCATCGGAAAAATCAAGCAACACTTGCACTATTGCGACACTGGGAGGAACATGGAGACGAACAAGAACACACGGAAACATGGGAATATCTCCAGAAAGCACTAGAAGAAAACCCTGTTTCCATTTAATTTTATCTTGTTCGATATGAGTAGAGCCATTCTTTTAGATACTGGACCTCTGGGAATGATTGTTAATCCTAAAGCATCTTCTGCGATTGTTAGAGCTTGCAAACTCTGGTTTAATTCTCTGTTAGCACAAGATGAAAAGGTGATACTTCCAGAAATCTCTGATTATGAAGTTAGGCGCGAATTAATTCGCGCCAATAAAGTCGCCAGTTTGAGACGATTAGATACTTTTAAGAGAGCTTTGGAATATCATCCTCTGACTACAGAAATAATGCTAAAAGCAGCAGAACTTTGGGCAGATGTACGACGTAGAGGAAGACCCACCGCAGACCCGCAAGCGCTTGATGGTGATGTTATTTTAGCGGCTCAGGCTATGATGGTTAAGGAGATGGGATACGATGCGATCGTGGCAACTACAAATGTGAAACATTTATCTTTGTTTGTCGATGCTCGTGATTGGCAAGAAATTTAATCGGAGTGCAAAATGGATTGGCAAACTGTTCGAGGAACTTTTCAGAAGATTTGGGGTTATGACGATTTTAGACCCCCTCAAGGAGAAATCGTTCGCTGTTTGCTGTCGGGACAAGATGCGCTAATTGTATTACCAACGGGGGGAGGAAAGTCGATTTGCTTTCAACTTCCGGCTTTGTTACAAACGGGATTAACTTTGGTGGTTTCCCCTTTGGTTGCATTGATGGAAAATCAAGTACAGGAGTTGCGCGATCGCAATCTTCCGGCTGCTTCTCTCCACAGTCAAATCCCTGCTTCCCAACGCAAACAAATATTTAAAAAACTGGAACGACAAACCCTACGTTTGCTTTATCTTTCTCCAGAAACTTTATTAAGTTCTCCGGTTTGGCAATGTTTAATTCAACCGGATTTAAAGATTAATGGTTTAATTCTTGATGAGGCTCACTGCTTGGTACAATGGGGAGAGGTATTTCGTCCGGCTTATCGGCGTTTGGGGGCAGTTCGTCTGGCTTTACTTCAGTCTAAACCTTCTGGGTCGAAAATGGCGATCGCCGCTTTTACGGCTACAGCAGATCCTCATGCAAGAGAAACAATTACTCGCTGTTTGCAATTAAAACAGCCTCAACCTTTTCTCCTCAGTCCCTATCGCAAAAATCTTAAGTTAACCGTGCAAATTGTTTGGACTCCGCGAGGGCGCAAACAAAAGATGTTAAAGTTTATTGAAAGCAAGAGAAAACAAGCAGGATTGGTTTATGTGCGATCGCGCTCTGAAGGGGAAGAGTTGGCGCAATGGTTTGCCAGTTTAAAATACAATGTTGAGGCATATCATGCGGGGTTAAGTGCGGAACAGAGACGAGAAATTGAGGATAATTGGTTACGAGGAAAGACGCAATTTGTTGTCTGTACCAGTGCTTTTGGGATGGGGATTAATAAGCCGAATGTGCGTTGGGTGGTACACTTTCAAGCACCACAATTAATATCGGAATATATCCAAGAAGTTGGACGAGGAGGGCGAGATGGAAAGATAGCTGAGGCGTTAACTTTAATGAGCGAACCGACGGGGTTATTAAATCCAGAAGATAAACAGCGTAACACATTTTTTGCCCAAAAGCAAGAAAAACAGTACAGAAAAGCACAAAAACTCGCTCAAAGTCTTCCCGATCGCGGACAAATCGAAGCAATAAGCAAACAATTTCCTGGGGGTGCGATCGCCTTATCTCTACTCCATAGCGCAGAACAATTAGAATGGCAAGACCCTTTTAATTATCGTCTTGTAGGGAAGTTAAATGCAACGTCTCTACAACGATCTTTGCAGCATTTAAGTGCAAAACAAACACAAATTCTCAAACAAATGCAGCAATATTTAATAACTCGCGGCTGTCGCTGGCAATTTTTATTAAACGCTTTTGGTTTTGCAGAAGAGGCGATCGCCTTTCGCTGCGGTCATTGTGATAATTGTCAAAAGTGATAAACAAATAATTCCCCCTTAAACAAGGGGGAGTTAGAGAGGAGTGAAAATCACAATCAATTTATTCTTTTATCATCCGATGCACGACGGCGATCGCGCCACTCTAATACAGATAAATACAGAATTCCGATACTGATAACCCCAAGAAGTAAAACGGCAACCAGAAACAGAATACTGAGCAAAGGCATACGGGTTGAGATTTCCATGCTTTTGAGACTCCTAAATCTTTAAAATCCGTTACGACCCCAAATTACCATCGCGATCGACCAAGTAAAGAGTGCCAGCAAACCAACCCAACCTAATGTCAAAATATCCATAACGCTTGAATCCTAACCCGTTTTGTTAAAGAACAACATCAACCATAATAGCAGAGGGGGAATTTTTTCGGGAGTGGGGAGTGGGTAATTCACTGGCGAATGTTGTTCTCTGTTTCGGGATCGAACAAGTGAATTTTGTCGGTTAGACATGATAAATATAGTGAGTCTTGGAGGCTCACTTTTTCTTCGGGGGAGATACGGACTTGCATTTGAGATTTGGAGTTGCTGGCAAGATGTACTGCTAAATAAGTATCATTTCCTAATGCTTCGACGAGATCGACGCAGACTAATAAATGATAGTTAGTAGCAGAACTTAATTCTAGGTGTTCTGGACGAACTCCTAACCATAACGATCGCCCTTGATAAGGTACAAGATAATCTTCCCATTCTGTTCCCAAGGTTAAGGAAAAGCCATCACCACTTAAACTAAGAGAAGAATCGACTTTAACGGTTAAAAAATTCATGGGAGGGGAACCAATAAACTGTGCGACAAAACGATTAGCAGGATTATTGTACAGTTCGAGGGGTTTGGCAATTTGTTGGAGTTCCCCTTTATTCATCACTGCAATGCGATCGCCCATCGTCATCGCTTCGGTTTGGTCGTGGGTGACGTAAATGGTGGTAATGTCTAATTCTCGCTGTAATTGGACGATTTGACTGCGAGTTTCTGCCCGTAGTTTAGCATCTAAATTGGAGAGGGGTTCATCCATTAAAAATACTTGGGGATTGCGAGAAATCGCCCTTCCTAAAGCAACGCGCTGTTTTTGTCCCCCGGAAAGTTGTCTCGGTAAACGATTTAATAACTCCTCAATTTGCAATAATTCCGCGACTCCTTGTACTCTTTGCAAGATGGCCTTTTCTCGTTGGGAACGATAGCGCCATACTGAGGGTAGCGATCGCGTTATCCCACCCCAAAAGTTTTCTCCCCATTGTCCCAAGCGATCGGGTAATGTTTTCCCTTTCTCTTCTTTACCCATGCGACGCAGGCCAAAGGCGATATTATCGTAAACCGATAGATGGGGATAAAGGGCATAACTTTGAAACACCATCGCAATATCGCGCTGTTTGGGGGGCAAATTATTGACGAGGCGATCGCCTACATAAATATTACCGGCTGTGAGTTCTTCCAATCCGGCGATCGTTCGCAATAAGGTACTTTTACCGCATCCCGATGGTCCCACCAAGACCATAAATTCTCCATCTTCTATGGTTAAATCAATTTCTTGCAGCACATTAACACTGCGATCGCCTGTTTGTTCTTTTGCGACTGAATTAGGCGATCGCGAGGTATTATCGAGGCGATGCTGATGCAAGGAACTGGCAAAACTTTTATAAATCTTTTCTAAAACAACTCGCGCCATGTTAATGATTAGAGATCGACGATCGACGATTCAGTTATAGGACTTCCGCAGCTAGGGAGCGAGACGCTCCCACTCCCGTATTCTATTGTTATGGTAGTGCGGGCATCTTGCTCGCTAGTGGGTAAATGCGTAAATCCTAAGTTATTAATTTGAGTAACTAATTTACCCTTTCTCCAATGGTTAAGCGAGTACCATTGACAAAATCCCAACCCGACTGAGGACGTTTGCCCGATAATTGTACTTCTTGCAGGAGCAATAATCCTGCACCTGTTTGCACGATCGCGCCTAATTTTTTGACAAAACCGACTATTTCCCCTGGTTGTCCTGTCATCGAGGATAAATTGGCGATAGATTGTAATCTTTGTTGAATCTCTGGGGGTAATTGCGATCGCCATTCTTCTCCTACGGGAATTGTGGCCAGAATTTTCAAGGGTTTTTCGCGAAATTGGGCGACGCAATAGGGATAAAATGCCCGAATCTGATTGTGCAACGCGATCGCGGGACGATTCCAATCCAAAATGTAATCGGATTTTTGAATTAAAGGGGCATAAGTTGCCAAATTATTATCTTGGGGAATGGGTTGAATTTCTCCAGTTTTGAGCTTAAATAGAGTTTCAACCAATAAATCGGCACAATTTTCCGAGAGAGTAATTGCCAGTTGTAGGGCATTATCGAGAAGGGCGATCGCCACAGAAGATTGTAATAACATCGCCCCCGTATCCATGCCAATATCCATCAGCATAGTGGTCATTCCTGTTTTAGTTTCCCCATTATACAAGCACCATTGTAGAGGAGCCGCCCCTCGATATTGCGGTAAAAGGGAACCGTGACCATTAATACAACCCAAACGCGGCAGATCGAGGATTTCTTGGGAAAGAATTTGACCATAAGCAACGACAACAAACGCATCTGCACCCGCTTCTCGCAAGAGATTAAGGGTTTTCTTGGCCTTCTTAAGGTTTTTAGGTTGCCAAACCGGAATTTGCTCTTCTAGGGCGACTTTTTTAATCGCAGAAGGCAGCAATTTTTTGCCCCTTCCTCGGGGGCGATCGGGCTGCGTCACCACTCCTAAAACCTCAATCTCCGGCTCTTGTAACAACAGTTGTAAACTGGGAACAGCAAATTGTGGTGTACCAAAAAAAACAATTTTCATGGGCGCATCTCAGTTTTGTAAAAACAGCGAGCAAGATGCTCGCACTACCTCAATCATCAGGTATTGTAGTGATTGGCAGAGTGGGCAAGGTATATGAAGAGAACTTGAAAAATATCGAGAATTACCCCTGCCCACCCTACTGAAACTAATCTACAGCAATTTCAATGCGGCGATTGCGCTGGCGGTTGTTGTCAGTATTATTCGCCACAAGGGGGCGAGATTGACCGTAACCAATAGACACCCAACGATAATTTCCCCGTAGAGAACTGGCGAGATATTGCTCCACTATACGGGCAAGTTGAAAAGATAATTCTCGACTTTCAGAAGGAGAATTACTCGGATCTGTATGTGCTGCAATGCGAATTGTTGCCCCTTTATGCTTGGCCAAATCCGTGACGATCGCATCTAAAAGTACGCTGCCATCGGGGGATAACTCGCTATTATTAGCAAAAAGTAAATCGCTGGGCAATGTCACTTTCAGTTTATCTCCAGGTAGCGACGCTTTGCTAGAAGAAATCGCGTTAGAAGTTGCCGATGTAGCAGAAGGAATAGGAGGGAGTGACTGCACTTTCTCTTGGAGTGCCTGTAAGCGGTCATTTAACGGGTCTTCAGAGACTACAGGTAATTCTAGCTGTTGTTCCAATTGTGTTGTAGTCGTCTGTAGGGTTTGCCATTGTTTTTCTAAATTGGCAATTTCCGCTTGCAGTTGTTCCCTCTGTTGCAGTGCTTGGGTTGCCGTATCGGGAGGAGATTCTGGGGCGATCGCTTCTCTTGTTGCTTCCTTCTGACTTCCCCAAGGCAGTTTTTCCCAGACCCAAACCAAAGGCGGTTTTTGTCCTGTTGCTTGAGGATTGTTAATCGCGACAACAATGCCCAAAATTCCAGCAACACTGCTACCAAAAATTAAGAGAAAGAGACTCCCGACACATCCCCCCAACCCCGATCGCGGTTTAGATGAGGGAGGATCGGGAGGATCGGCGATCGGTTTTTCGAGGAAATCTTCTGAAGGCGATTGCATTAGGTTCCACTTTATTTGATTAGGACTGACGCAATGAGGAAGCGTGACGCTCTTATTCTATCATCATCGTAGTGGGGGAATCTTGCTCGTTATACGTCCGAGAGAGAGCTAATGCGTAAGTCTTAGAGAGAAAAATCGTTCCCCTGATAAGCTAGAGAGACAACAAATTGCGATCGCCGAAGTTATGGAAGCCTTCGATCCCATCTCCCCTCAATGGACGCAAAGTGCCACCCACGCTTTGCAATTTTTCTGTCCTCATTGTGGTGCGTCCTCTCACCAGGCAAACCGCGTTTGGATCAATCGCCGCGCCCCGGTAATTAGTGAAAATTATCAGCGCAAATGGCAAGAATTCTACCAATGCGAGTGCGATCGGGTCTGGTGGGCCTGGAGTAGCGATCGCCCTCCGACGGAATTATCCAAGCGTCACCAAGATAGCCCAGATAATCCCGAATCCGAACCCGAACTATAAATTACGACCCATTTACCCATTACCGATATTTATTACCCATAATGCAGTTTTCAAAGATACTGATTGCCAATCGAGGGGAAATTGCCTTGCGAATCCTCCGCAGTTGTAAAGAATTAGGGATTGCTACCGTTGCCGTTCATTCAACCATCGATCGCAATGCGCTTCACGTCCAATTGGCGGATGAAAGCGTTTGTATTGGTCTTCCTCCCAGTAATAAAAGTTATCTTAATATTCCTAATATTATTTCCGCCGCATTGACTCGCAATGCCACAGCAATTCATCCTGGTTATGGTTTCTTGGCGGAAAATGCCAGGTTTGCGGAAATCTGTGCGGATCACAAAATTGTTTTTATCGGACCGACTCCCGCAGCAATGATGGCCATGGGGGACAAATCCACAGCCAAGAAAACCATGAAAGCGGCAAAAGTCCCCACCTTACCGGGGAGTGAGGGTTTATTGTCCAACGAACAAGAAGCCCTCACTTTGGCGAATAAAATTGGTTATCCCGTCATTCTCAAAGCTACGGCGGGGGGAGGGGGACGAGGGATGCGCTTGGTACGGGATGAAAAAGACCTAGTGCGCCTCTTCCAAGCCGCCCAGGGGGAAGCAGAGGCAGCATTTGGCAATGGGGGGATTTACTTGGAGAAGTTTCTCGATTGTCCTCGTCACATCGAAATTCAAATTCTGGCGGATTCTCATGGTAATGTTGTTCACTTAGGAGAGCGAGACTGTTCGATTCAGCGCCGCCACCAAAAACTCTTGGAAGAGGCTCCAAGTCCCGCACTTACGCCCAAGTTACGCAAAAAGATGGGAGATGCGGCGGTTAATGCGGCAAAATCGATCGATTATGTTGGTGCGGGGACGGTAGAATTTTTGATGGATCGAGGGGGAAATTTCTATTTTATGGAGATGAATACCCGCATCCAAGTAGAACATCCGGTTACAGAAATGATTACGGGATTAGATTTAATTACGGAACAGATTCGCATTGCTCAAGGGGAGAAATTGCAGGTTAAACAAGACGATATTGAACTCAGGGGACACGCGATCGAATGTCGTATTAATGCGGAAGATCCCAAGCATAATTTTCGCCCTCATCCAGGACGAATTAGCGCGTATTTACCCCCTGGTGGTCCCGGTGTCCGGATTGATTCTCATGTTTATACAGATTATGAAATCCCCCCTTATTATGATTCTTTAATCGGCAAGTTAATTGTTTGGGGACCGAATCGAGATATGGCAATTCGTCGCATGAAACGCGCTTTACAGGAATGTGCAATTACGGGAATTCCGACAACGATTGATTTTCATGCCAAAATATTAAATTCTCCTGCTTTTTTAGCGGGGGAAGTGTACACGAATTTCATTGAGAAACATATAGATTTGAGTAATTAGTGATGGAGATTGGCGATCGCCTTAGATAGGAACAGTAATTTGCGATCGCTATCAAATATACAAGGAGTCAGAGAAAGAGTTAACACCCTAAATGCGATCGCAGTATATTTTACTAAAATACAGTTAAACTAGCAAAGAGTTACAACCCTAAACAATAGCGAACAGTCTCCTCAACTACCAACATTTTCTCATGGGATAAGCGACCTGCTGGCTGTTCGGGAAAGCGATCGCGATCGAGGGAACGAATCTGAAAACAGAGAAAAACTGTTTCTAAAGGTAATCCGCTTTCTTCTGAGGAAATTCTGACATTGGTGGGAAAATCACGGTTAATATTCGCAGCTTTTGTCCCGACAACACAAGTTACTACTAGAGGTAATCTATTGATATCATCGACAGAAAGAATTAAAACAGGTCTTGTTCCGGCCTGTTCTTTTCCTTGTATGGGGTTTAAGTTGACAAAATAAATTTCTCCTCTTTGAATAGTCATATATCTGTTAGTCCGTCCATCTCAGCAATTGCAAATTCGCACCCGATCTCCTTGATTTCTTTTTGGATTTGTGGATCGCTGGCCATCTCTTCGAGTTGTTTGCCTAGAGAACTTAAAGCTGTTTTAAATAATATTTCCTCAGCTTCAGGAACTGGGAGGGTTGTTGTCTCTCGTGTTGCAGATTTCAAAATAATGATTTCGACTTCACCGGGAGTTAAATTAATAGGTTCGGAAATAATTAAATGACCAGACTCATCAATTTTTCCTTTGAGTTTTAAGGCTTGCATAGATTGTTTTTGAGTAAACTATAGATAGACAAATTATACCGCGATCGCATTCAAAAAGGGCAGGCATGATTGTTGCTCGATCGCGATCGCCTCATCTTTTATGATTCCTGAACTATAGTGATGCGATCGCAAGTTCGCGATCGCCCTTACATAAACAAGATAATTATGAATTTGAATGTTAGGATCATTTGAGATCGATTTTCCCAACAATTTTTTGCTCTTTTTCCGTAAAAAAAGATCTTGTAAAAGAGAAAAAATTTATTGCATATCTATAAAATGTGTATTATGATGGCAACGTAGTGAATCAAATTTGTGATTACCTTCTTATGAAACTCAAAACTGTCGCGCATCTTCTCACAGCAGGAGTGATGACTCTAGGAGCAGTGAGTATTGCTCAAGCTCCCAGCCACGCTGCTGACGTGAACTTCCAGTGCAAAGTTAATGTGAATACAGGATTACCGACAACTTACGCCGTTTTCCCCGACAATTCACACAAACCCGTTGTTCGTTGGTACTCCGATTACTTTAGCGGTTCAGGCTATACTCCCATGAGGCGCTGTCAAGAAGTATCAGCAAGATTTCAGAACTTTTACAATAGCGGTCGATTAGACTACATCACAACAGGTTATATTAACGGTCAAGCGGTGGTTTGTGTTGCCAGCGCTCATGGTCGTCCCTGTGCTGGAGATACGGTATTATTTACCCTCAAACCTGGCTCTAATGCGACAAGTACAATTCAACGTCTCTTTAATATCTCTACGGGAGCAAGTGATGTTCTCTATGAAAGTGAAGACGATCTCGGTCCTTATATCGACTTTAACCAATTTCTGAGTTCTGTCCAACCTGAAGCAGTCAACTCAGCGAGTGACTCACCATCTTCCTCACCAACTTCTAACACAACAGAACAACCCGCAAATCAATCCGGAGGTTCTGGGGGTTGGCGATAGTTAAATGTGTTTGGTGCATGATATCCTCGAGTTTCTTTCCTTAAAAGAAACTCGAGTCTCCCTGTTTTTTCCTTATTGTCCTTTTAGCTTCAATTGAATTTCACATAATGTGTAAACTATGTATAAACTTTTGCCAACAATAGGTTATTGCAGTGGGCTATTGTTATTGGGTTTGCAAGTTAGTAATTTCAATCAACCCGCTTATTCTCTTCCAGAAACGTACTTAGAGCCTGATTTTTCTCCAGAACGAGAATTTCAGCGACCCACTTTTAATCCATCTGGAATCAAACGAGAATCGTCTTCTCTTCAACTAGGAGGGTCAGAATTTTTCAACCCTCCTAACTCTGGTGAAAATGAATCTTTTGCAGTTCCTCAGTATTCCGTTTCCCCTGCTAACGTTTTTAGTCCTACAGAAAACCAAACAGAAAACCGTATTGTAGAAGCAAAGATTCAATCAATTGCTCGAGATATTACGGTTAAGGTTTTAGCAGGAAGAGTATGGGGTTCGGGAGTTCTCATTAAGAAACAAGGGAATCTCTATACTGTTATTACAAACGATCATGTTCTAGAAGCTGGAAATCGTCAAAATTACCAAATCCAAACCTCTGATGGTCAAATACATTTTGCTACGGTGGGGAATATCCCTGGTAGCAATGGAGACGATTTAGGTGAATTACAATTCCAAAGTTCCCGCAATTATCAGATTGCATTAACACGAAATACAACCAATCTAAATATTGGAGAATCTGTTTTTGCATCAGGATTTCCCCTAGAGACTAATTCACCAAACTCTCAAGACTTTACCATTACCACAGGACACATTACTCTATTAATGGATCGAGCTTTGTTAGGTGGCTATCAACTGGGTTATACCAATAATGTTTATCAGGGAATGAGTGGTGGTCCACTTCTGGATAGTCAAGGTCAACTAATTGGTATTAATGGTCGCAGCAAATATCCGCTTTGGGGAAATCCCTACGTTTTTAAAGATGGTTCTTTTCCAACTGGAGTCACGCGATCGCAGTTAAGAAGTTCGAGTTGGGCGATTCCTATTCAAACCGTAATGCGTTTAACAGGAATCACAACAAATCCAGCACCAACCGAGTTCAATATTCCTAGATTGAGCTTACCCTCTCAGCCATCTTTATTTGAGCCACATCAAACGCGATCGTGGTAGTAAAATTTGTTTGAGAATTTGTTCTATTTCTCCTGTAATTCTAGATCGGAATATGTTGTTTACTAAGCCTATTGCATTACAAGTTTTTGCTGGAATTTGTCTTGGATTTTTACCCGTTTTACCCGTCCAAGCTAACGTTTCTTTAGAGGAAATCAATTCTATTGCCAAGCAGACAACGGTATTAATTGCCCCTAGTTTAACTCAGGAGTTACTCGACGATCTCGAAGAAAATCGCAATAATCCCAATCGTCCAGATGATAGCCTAAAAAATCGTCGAGGAGTTTGGAATCCGGGATCGGGAGTTCTCATTGCAAAAAACGGCAATACTTACTATGTTTTGACGGTCACTCATAACTTTAAACAACGAGATTTGGAAGCGAATATTGCTTATGGGATTCGTACTAGCGATCGCAAGATTCATCTCGTTCAACAAATTAACGATCGTCGAAACTGTCCCTTAAACAAATCTCCTTCAACTCAGCAAACAATCATGCGATTTGGCTGTTACTCAAGTAAACTCGCAAGTCAAAATAATAATCCGATTGATGGCATAGATTTGGCAATTGTGAGCTTTGAAAGCACAAATGATTATCCCATTGCAACAATGGGAAATACTGAAGAAATTGAAGTTGGAGAAACAGTTTATGTATCGGGTTGGCCAGATCCAGAAAAAGAGAAAGACCCAATTTCGCAATTATGTTGGACTCGTGCGGAAAGAAGGGTGCGTCGTTTAGCATGGGCTTCTCTTGCCTCTAAAATCAATCCTCAAATTAGTCAAAATGGCTATAGCATTTTTTATTTAGACCAAACTCGTCCCGGAATGAGTGGTGGTCCTGTCTTCGATCAAAATGGTCGCGTAATTGGGGTTCACGGACGAGGTTCAGGACAAAAATCTAATCGCGATTGTTCGACTGTTGCCCCAACAAATTCCCATCTTTCTAACCTTTCTGCAACTGACAGTCCTGATATGTTACATCAAAATTATAGTAGCGCTCAAAGTTTTAGCTTTTTTCAGAGTTTAGCCGATCGCATAGGAATGAATATTCCCTTTAATCGACAAAGTTTGAGTTTAGAAATGATTCAATCTGCTTTAACACCAATTCCCAAAGAAAAGTTTACTTCCCAAGGAATATATGATGATGAAAATGATGCGATCGATAATATTTATGACTCCTTCACCGATCTCGAAACTCGGCTTCGAGATCGTCCGACATCGGGATGTCAATGGTTATTACTCGGTCAATATTATTGCGATTAAAAAGAGCAATAATTGATATTTCTATTGTGATTCTTTTTTGATTCAGGTGTGAGTGAAAATGAAATTCAAAATTAAACCTCTATTGCTATTCTTCTCAGCTTGTGTTCTGGCTGAGACTCCAGTGCAAGCAAAGCCAATACAAAAGCAGATTATTCAATCAAGTATTGCTTCCAATCTCAGTTTTGTAGAAGAATCTAATCTCTCATCAATGGTTTTTTTGCCGTCCACTACTCTCCCTATTCCCTTAGTTTTTCCGGAATGGTCTGAGTTGATGGTTGAGGATAATGAAGAGAGCTTAAAATCAAGAAATTTATCGCAACCCTTCAGTGTTAGCAAAGATAGTAAAAATCAAGAATTTTTAGAAGAACTCGATCGCCCCATAACAGAATCTATCTCTTTAGAAGAACTCGATCGCCCCATAACAGAATCTATCTCTTTAGAAGATTTTATCAAAAATTCAGGCAGTGGAAATAGCGCGATTGAATTGCAAACAGAAAGACCGATGGTTCCTGAAATTTTATCCCCACCAGTTTCTCCCGAATGGAATAATACAATTGCAGCCACCGAATATTTGGCAATTGATGGGACTCGCGTTGACCAATTACGGGATATTTATCCGACAGATTGGGCATTTTCTGCCCTCCAATCCCTCATTGATCGCTATAATTGCGTTGCAGGGTATCCTGACGGAACTTTTCGCGGCGATCGCGTACTCAACCGCTATGAATTTGCTGCGGGTTTAAATGCTTGCTTACAACAAATGGAACTCCTCTTTGGAGAAACTCTTAGTGATGCAGTGACTCAAGAAGAATTTGAAATTCTGCAACGATTGCAACAAGAATTTGAGCAAGAGATCGCAATTATTTCAACTCGTCTCGATAATCTTGAATCCCGTCTTCACTTTTTAGAAGATAATCAATTTTCTACCACTGTGATTTTTGGAGGAGAAGCGATTCTGGCTTTAGCAGTGGGTGCAGGAGGAGATCCACCTGGAACGGGAGTAGCCGAACCCATATTCGGTTATAGCTCCAAGATAGGGATTGTTTCGACTTTTACTGGTCGCGATCGCTTTCGTCTGAGTTTCTCTGCTGGAAATTATAATGATATTGCTTTTGCAGGTCCAAATTCTCTCAATACTAGAACGGCTTTACTTTCGTTTCAAAACGGGACGAATAACGAAATTGTTCTCGACTCCATTGAATACAGAACAGCCATTTTTGGCGATCGACTTGTTTTAACGGTCAAACCCATTGGTTTTAAACTCAGTGACGTTTTAACAGCCAATTCTGCCTATTTTGATTCGGGACGAGGTGCAATTTCTCGATTTGCAGAAGCCAGTCCCGTTTTTAAAATTGGCTCTCCTGAAGCGGGAATTGGTATTGATTGGTTAATGAGCAACAAAATTCGGTTGCAAGCTGCCTATGGGGTGCGAGGAGGCAATACAGAGGGCTGGTTAGGTGCCGATCATGGCGTTTTTGGGGTACAGTTATTAGCTCAACCAACATCGGATGTAATTACGGGGATTACTTATGTCAATGGATACTCTCGAGATGGTCGATTAGACACTTTTACGGGGAGTTTTAATGCTGATACATCTGGACAGTTTTTTTCCGCAACACCTGTCCAAATTCATGCTATCAATGGCAGCGTACAATGGCGGGTTTCTCCAAAGGTGACATTAGGGGCCTGGGGAGGACTGATTTACAGCAGAGGAATTGGTTTAGATGAAACGGCTGCAGCTTTGACCAAAACCTATTTATTTTCTGTAGGAATTGCCGATCCTTTCGGTCGAGAAGGTGATTTACTCGCTTTTCTAGCAGGTCAGCCTCCTAAACTGTTTCTCGGAACAGGTCCGGTTCCTGAAGATCCGGGATCGTCTCTCCATTTCGAGATGTTCTATAATTTTAGGGTGAATGATAATATTTCCATCACTCCTGGATTTTTTATTGTCACCAATCCGGGAAATATATCGGATAACAATACGATCTTTGTTGGCACAATCCGGACAACTTTAAGATTTTAAGATTTTAAAACTATCAATCAAAATTTAGCGAGGAAAAAATCATGAAAAGATCAAAAAAATCTCGGTTTTTGTGGAGTTTTTTATTAGCAAATCTTTCTTTGTGGGGTTTTAGTTTACTTTTTGTTAAAACTGTTTCTTCTCAAGAAATCCAATCTAGCCTCTCTGAAATCACTCTGGAAATCGCTCAGATTATTTTCTTTGGGGAAGATAGTATAGAACTTAGAGAACAATACCAACGTATAGAACAACCTCCTCAACAATCACCACCAGAGACAGAAACTCCAACAGAACAAGATTCTCCCGATCGCCCAACAGACTCGGAAACACCTACTCCAAATCCTCAACCAGTGGGAGATACTGATTCAGAGAATACCGATTCAGAGGATACTGATTCAGAAAATACTGATTCAGAGGATACTGATTCAGAAAATACTGATTCAGAAAATACTGATTCAGAGAATACCGATTCAGAGAATACCGATTCAGAAAATACTGATTCAGAAAATACCGATTCAGAGAATACTGATTCAGAGAATACTGATTCAGAGAATACTGATTCAGAGAATACTGATTCAGAGAATACTGATTCAGAGGATAACAGTAGAGGGGAAGTAGAAGAGGAAGGATTTAAGCGATACTTTTTAGCAGATGCTCTTAATGGTGTTGCCGATCCTTTTAGTGGGAGAGGTTCATCAGCCGTTCGTATTCAAGCATTGGAAGGGCAAATTTTAAACTTTATTGCCCTGAATCGAGCTTCTGGTGTTGGTGGAACAGAAACATTAGAAGGAACATTCAGTCTCAATATTGCTCCTGGATTGCAAACCGCGATCGATGATGGTAGTTTTGTTAATTTTTTGGGTAGTGGAGGAAGTATAAGACTAACAGGAAATAACGGTACGATAGCAGATATTTCTGTAAATCGTACAAGTTTCAATTCAGCGACAATTTCTATTGCTGGAACAACAATCGGTATTACTGTTAATAACTTCACTGGACAAGGTGCTTCTATTAGTGGCGATCCTTTAACAGGTTTAGCGCAGTTGAATGCGGGAACTGCTGGAAGGATTACACTGAATGGTCAACCCGCAACAATCCGGGCTGGTTTGACTGGGAATGATGGCGTTATACAGTTTGTTGGTGCAAATGGAGAAACTTTTCAAATCCGAGTTAATAATGTTACTGGTGTTACCCAAGAACAGTTAGATAATTTAACATTAGACAGTACAACATTCGGAGGAATAACATTTGGGTCAATTCCCGATCGCTAGAAACCTAGAAAATAGTTTACTCTGTTTTCCAAAAACATCAAGAGAGGGAGCATTTTGCTCCCTTTGTTATAGGCTACTCGACGACGCGAACTCCAATCACGCTACCGTTAAAATTGTAACTTTGCCCATCAAGCTCGATCGCCGTGCCGATTTTAATTTGATTTTTACCCAAAACAGCCCCATTATCAGTAATTTGTGCTTTCCCTGCCAAAACAATCAGCATATCAGTGCTGAAAGTATCCGCAGCAGTACGGGGATCGGCGATCGTTTTCACTGATCCATCCGGTTGAGTAACAATAATTTGTCTTTCCAGCAATTCAATACTTTTAATTTCTACTGAACCACTGGGTTGATTGCGAATCACGAGATTTGTTTGTCCCTTTGTTTGCATTTCTTGCACAAGTTCGCCGGCGTTTTTAACACTTAATCCCCGCACAACTACATCCACTTCGATAGGCTTTGTTGAAGTAACCTGTGCTAAAGAACCCGATGTTCCAGGGACAAAAAAGATACCGATAATGACTAAAAGAATAACTAAAGCCGCACCCAAATCGAGAATGCTAAGTTTGCCAAATAAGCGCCCTTTGGAATCGAGAATTTTCATTGACTGTTTTTAAAACTGTGAGACGATATGGACTAAAAGATATTATCCCCGATCGTTGGAATCGCGATCGCGCTAACCCCAGACTCAGAATTTTTGGCTCTTAAGTAAAACTCAGCAAAATGCGGAATGTTTATATATATGATTTGATAATCAATAAATATTAATGGAGCTATGCGGATTCGAACCGCAGACCCCCTCAATGCCATTGAGGTGCTCTACCAACTGAGCTATAACCCCCGGAGCTTAATTTAAAGCGCGTTTATCATTATGCCATAAAAAACTGAGTCTTGTCAACCCTTCTACAAAAAATTAATATTTAACTTAATATCAAGGCGATCGCCTATCCCATCTGGGACAAAGAACTCATACAATGATTCATCAAAAAGTAAACGACCATTAAAGCCCCAGCAGACACGGAAACGAGAAGCCCCGCTAATAGTAGGGAAAACTCTTGCTGCTGAAAAGACTCCTGCATCAAATGTAACGACCATGCCACCAGAGCAATATCAAATATTAAAATAGGTATCAGCATAATCTTAAATTTTGTAAACTTTTCTCCATTCTAATACACAATTTTCTCAGAGACGCAGGAAAAATCCCCAAAAAATGTAGGGAATATTACGGATTGCGGACAGGAACGCGCTGTTGTTGTAAATATTCTTTAATCTCCGCGATCGTCAATTGCCCGTAATGCAGTAGGGAAGCCAATAATGCCGCTTCTGCTTTCCCCTCACTAAAGGCTTCATAAATATCGCGAACCGTCCCCGCACCCCCAGAAGCAATGACCGGAATTTCCACAGCATCGGCGATCGCGCGAGTGAGAGCTAAATCATACCCAGCTTGAGTTCCATCGGCATCCATACTGGTCACTAATAACTCTCCTGCACCCCGTTGTACGACTTCCTTTGCCCATTTAATCGCATCGAGTCCCGTATTTTCCCGACCCCCCCGCACGTAAACATCCCAACCCAGGTCGGGAGAATCCTTTTTGCGTCTAGCATCGATCGCCACAACAATGCACTGATTGCCAAAGCGATCGCTGGCTGCATTAATAAAATCTGGATTCTTTACGGCTGCGGAATTAATGCTGATTTTATCGGCACCGGCTCTTAATAATTGTTTAATATTTTCTAAAGAATGAATACCGCCCCCAACGGTTAAAGGAATAAACACCTGTTCCGCCGTGCGATAAACGACATCCAAAATAATTCCCCGCTCTTCGTGGGTGGCGGTAATATCGAGAAAGACTAATTCATCGGCTCCTGCTTCATTGTAGGCGCGTGCCAATGCGACGGGATCTCCTGCATCTTGCAGATCGACAAAATTAACCCCCTTAACGACCCGCCCAGCTTTAACATCTAAACAAGGTAAAATTCTTTTCGCAAGCATTTTTTCAGTTATCAATTATCAACAGGTCGATTAGGTAGAGCGAATCGCATTCCTCAACCCCAGTTATTAGTTAAGCACTTACAGGAATCATGGCGATTAAACGATCCGAAAACTCGCAAAATCCGCAACCGGACCCCCAAAAACGCAAAAAGCGACGCAAGAAAGCAGAAAACGCCGATCTTGAGGAAAATCTGCTGATCGCTACGGCAGGGGTTGAAGAAACATCTAATAATGAGGATAGCATTCGTCCCCGCTCTCTTCAGGATTATATCGGTCAAAAAGACCTTAAAGATGTTTTGCAAATTTCGATTCAAGCAGCAAAATCCCGAGGGGAGACTCTCGATCATATTCTCCTTTATGGTCCTCCTGGTTTGGGGAAAACAACCATGTCTTTAATTTTGGCATCGGAAATGGGGGTTAATTGCAAGATTACCGCCGCCCCAGCTTTAGAGCGTCCCCGAGATATTACCGGATTATTGGTGAATCTCAAACCTGGAGATGTTCTTTTTATTGATGAAATTCACCGTCTTAACCGGGTGACTGAGGAGTTGCTTTATCCTGCAATGGAGGACAGTCGTTTGGATGTCACTATCGGTAAAGGACAAACTGCACGCACCCGTAGCATTCCCCTACCTCAATTTACTTTGATTGGGGCGACGACGAATGTTGGCTCTTTAACTTCTCCTTTACGCGATCGCTTTGGTCTCATTCAGCGACTGCGTTTTTATGAAATAGATGAACTCACAGAAATTGTTCGACGTACTGCCAATTTATTACAAATGTCCCTGATCTTGGAAGGTGCGGAGGAAATTGCGAGGCGATCGCGCGGAACCCCCCGCATTGCCAATCGTCTCTTGCGTCGCGTGCGAGATTATGCTCACGTGCAGGGAAAATCGGAAATCGATCGCGACTTAGCTGCCGAAGCAATGGAGCGCTACAATGTCGATCCACGCGGTTTAGATTGGACCGATCGCCTCGTTTTAAGTGCCATTATCGAACAATTTCGCGGCGGTCCTGTGGGCTTAGAAGCGGTGGCCTCGGCGACGGGAGAAGATGCTAAAACTATTGAAGAAGTTTACGAACCCTATCTCTTACAAATTGGCTTTATCAACCGCACGTCGCGGGGTAGAATTGCTACGGAAGAGGCTTATAAGCATTTGGGATTTTCATTCAGATGAAAAATTTGAGACGTAACAATTAACAAAAAATATCTTCTCGTCAGTATTTAATACTTTCTTTCAAAGAAAATCCATTCAAGCTGTAATCAAACGCCATCAAATTAACTTTATTGTTTTTAATAATAAACAGGAGAAAATTACTTCATGGATAAAATCATCCAATATCGAGAGTTAATCAAGAGAATTTTAACCGAATACGATCGCTTAGTCCATCAATCACCTGACTATCATTCTGAAACTTGTTTGGTATTTGATGAAACTCACGATCATTATCTTTGGTTAACGGTTGATTGGCAGGAAGATAAACGCCTAAAATCAACTCATGTTCATATTCGCATTAAAAATGATAAAATTTATATTGAGGAGGATTGGACTGAGGAAGGTATTGCGACTGAGTTATTAAGGGAAGGTGTACCGAAAGAAGATATTGTGTTGGCTTTCCACGATCCGGAAACTCGTAAGCTAACTGAGTTTGCTGTAGCTTAAATTATTAGCAATTTACTATCATGACAATTACTCTAGAATTATCTCAAGAATTAGAACAAGAATTATCTCTTGAAGCTGAAAAGATCGATTTATCTTTATCTGAATATATTTTGCATCTTCTCTCGGCTAGACAAGTTTTAACAAATCCTCCAAAAACAGGATCAGAACTGGTAAAATATTGGCAAAATGAAGGATTAATTAATTAGGGACTTACACAGCTAGGGAGCGAGACGCTCCCACTACTGTATTTGTATTCTCTTGCTATGGTAGTGCGGGCATCTTGCCCGTTAATGCGTAAATCCTATTAATAATTGACCTAGCAAATCTCTTGACTATCGTACCTCTTGTAAGATATTGTTTAATCACGCATTAGAGTCTGTTAGATTTCATAATTTGTAGGTACTATTGTTCTCTGTTTAAATGGATTCTAACGCTAATTTTTCAATACTAGGAGCATACATAATATTATGGAAGAAACTGCTTTAAATCGTACCGAGAGTGCTGTCGTCTGGTTTCAAAAATTTATTGATAAAATTCCTTTTTCGAGTAATTTACAAGAAAGTATTGAGAATATCCGTTCTAGTATGCAAGCACTTCGTCCACCTCGCATCATGGTTATTGGGCGATCTCGATCGGGTAAATCTTCTTTAATCAATGCTATTTGTGGATTAAAGATAGCTCCAATAAGTGATACAAGACCAGAAACGGGTAAGGCAGAATGGAAAACTTATGAACACGATGGTGTTGAGTTAGTGCGTATTTTGGACACAAGAGGATTACAAGAAGCAGAAGCTCCACGTCAAGCAGATAGTGCAAAAACACCTTTGGAGAGTATAAAAAATGCTATAAAAAAAGAATATCCTGATATTATTTTGTTGGTTTGCAAAGCCACTGAAGTTCATGCAGCCATTCAAGAAGATTTAAGCATTTGCACATCTATTGTCAGAAGTATAAAAGAAATTCATGCTCACGAGAAATTATCTATAGTTGGGGTTTTAACGCAGTGCGATCAAGTTGCTCCACCGACAGCTAATTTATCTGGAAGCAATAACAAAGATGCAAGAAAACGAAGAAATGTTGAGGATTGCACTCGGAGCTTTTTCACATATATTCAACAAAAAATAGAATTACAGTCCTGTCTTAAAGAGGCTATTCCCACTTGTGCTTATGCCGAATATGAAGAAGGAAATTCTGGTTTGATATTACCTGATGAAGACTATCGATGGAATATTGATAAGTTGATTGAAACAATGATGAAATATACACCCAAAGAAAGACGGGGAAGTTTAGCAAGAATGGCACAGATAAAAGGAACTCAACTCACTGTTGCCAGGACAATACAAAGTGCTTGTGTAGTTATTGCTGGTGTAGTCTCAACAAATCCCATTCCTGGTACTTCAATTGCTCCTGTTTTGGCTATTCAGACTTTCATGGTAATGTATATTGGTTGGCTAAGTGGCCGTGATTTTTCTCAAGAAACTGTCAAAGATTTTTTAGTAACCAGTGGGGTAGCTGTTAGTGCAAATGCAGCAACAATAGGACTGGCAGATTTCGCGCTTAAGTTTTTGCCTGTAGCAGGTAGCATAACTTCTGCGGCTGCGGCTATTACTGCAACTCAAGGGTTAGGAGATGCAGCAGTTAATTATTTTTTAAAAGAAGGATAAAATATAAAAAAATCGAACAAGAGTTTCAATTTTTATCTTACCATAGCAACTAAACGATGTTCGCGATCGCTTGCAAATTCTAAACAGGCTTTAATATCTTCTTCTGTCAATTCTGGAAAATCATCTAAAATTTCAGCAAAAGACATTCCTGCTGCCAACCATCCCAAAACATCATAAACGGTAATCCGCATTTTTCTAACGCAAGGTTTGCCGCCGCGTTTATCAGGTTCAATGGTAATAATATTATGATAAGTCATGGATAAGTTGGCATATTGCTCAATAGTTTTATTTTAACACGCGATCGCCAAATTCCTTTTTTAGACGTTGATTTCATCTAGAAATCTCCGCTATTCCATGACATTTCTCAATTTGAGTTAATAATTGCTCCCAACTATGTGCCGTTGGCAAACAAGCCAACCCTTTACAAATCAAACCGATCGCATCTTCAGGAACTTTCTCTTCCACCTGATAGACACTCTTGGGAAAATACCGTACAGCCAATTGAGAAACGCGATCGCCTGTCGTCCGAATTAGAGTAGAATGCAAATACCAATCTAACCCCAAAAACAAACTGGGACAGGCTTGGGGAGACTGTTCCATAATAGGACTAAAGGCTTGCAAAATTGCCTCAGCCTGCTCTAAATAATGGGTATTATCTGTTAATAACCCCAAGCGTACCAAATTGGCCGCCGCGATACCATTAGCCGCAGGGGTAGCATTATCAATATAACTGCGTTCTCGAATTAACAAATCTTCGCTGGCATCCATCGGTGCATTGTAATAGCCTCCCATTTCTAGACTCCAGAGAAACTCATCAAACTCCTCCTGTACTCGTATCGCTTCTTCTCGCCAAATTCCCCCAGTTTCCCCCATTACCGCACTAGCGCGATCGCAGTCCAATAAGGCTTTAATAAATAGTGCATAATCCTCAGACTGTGCCAAAACTCGCGCTTTTCCCTCATAATTCAAGCGATGAAAGCGTCCCTCGATCCACTGATGCTTTAGAATGAATTGAGTCGCATTTTTAGCCAATTCCCAGGCGATCGGGTTTTTAAAAACCTGATACACCCGTGCCAGCCCTGAAATCATTAAACTATTCCACGCTACAATCATTTTAGTATCTGTAACCGCAGGGATGCGCCCTTTCCATTGCTTGGTTTTCGCTTCTTGATTATCTCGTGCGGGAGGGAAGGTGTCGATCGCCCCAAGGGATTCCCCATAACGCGCCAAAAATAGCCGAGAAAGTGCCTTCTCGCTCATTTCCGATAGTTTACCCGCACTCCGGCGTTGCAGTACGTTATTGCCCTCAAAATTGCCCGTAGAACTAACCGTAAAGTCAGCCTGTAGCGCGGCCAATTCGGCAGGATCGAGGAGTTGTTCTAACTCTGCATATTTCCAGACACAAAATGCCCCTTCCTCGGGTTCAATTTCTTCAGGAGTCGCGAAACTATCTGCATCTTGCGCTGCGTAAAAATAACCTTGCGGGGAAACCATTTCTCGTTGCAACCATGCGATCGTCCCCTCCACTGCACGCAAGTATGCAGGTTCTTCCATCCCTGCATTCCACAACGAAGCCAAATAGTCCAAAATTTGCCCATTATCGTAGAGCATCTTCTCAAAATGCGGTACAGTCCAAGTTGCATCCACGGTATAGCGGTGAAATCCTCCTGCAACATGGTCGTAAATTCCGCCCGAGGCAAGATCGTCTCCGCGTTGTTTGGCGGCTATTTTCGCCTCCTCTTGCGAAGGAAAACGGCTTCCTTGCACCACTAAATCTGCATAGGGAATCATGGGAAAACTAGGGGATCCCATATCCTTGCGATCGATAATCTGAGAACTGGTTTCAATACCTGTTTGCAAAAGAGCATCCGTGAGGATATTTTTTGGAGCTTGGGGAAGTAAGGTCGATCGCTGCAATAAACCAAACATTTCCTGTGTAACCCCTTGTAACTTCTCCTTTTCAACCTGATAAAAATTCTGAATTCCTTGTAGCACTTCAATAAAACCAGGACGACCAAAACGGGGTTCAACCGGAAAATACGTCCCCCCATAAAAAGGAATGCGATCGCCTGGTGTTAAGAAAATATTAAGCGGCCAGCCTCCTTGTCCTGTCATGGCCTGTAGCGCCTGCATATAAATACTATCAATATCCGGACGTTCTTCGCGATCGACCTTAATGGGGACAAAATTGGCATTCATATAGTGCGCGATCGCCTCATTAGAAAATGCTTCCCCTTCCATCACCGTACACCAGTGACAACTTGAATAACCGATAGACAAAAAAATCGGTTTATCCTCGGTTTTTGCCTTATTCAGGGCTTCCTCGCACCACGGCCACCAGTCAATCGGATTTTCTGCGTGTTTGCGAAGATAGAGGCTTTCGGATTGAGAAAGGCGATTAGTCACGGCGATCTGAAGATGAATTGTTACGTTCAGTTTATCGCGAGGTTAGTGGGAACGGAAAAGAATATAAAGTTTTTCTACCCTAGGGTATAACTGGCTACAAAACTTGCTACAACTATATGGAGGAGGGTGACTACCATAATTTTCTCCAACGAAACAAAAGCAGTAGAGGTACTGTTCATCGTTCACTGTTCACTGAAATGACGGGTTAAATATTTAAGCGAGTCATGAGTCACACAACATTTTCCCAAAAATTTACTGAAGCCTACGAAGCCCTGCAAAAAATTCCCCCCAATCATCTCAATATTATGGGATGTGTGGATGAATCTCAAGTCAATGGTCCCGGCTCTCGGGCGGTGGTTTGGGTGCAAGGATGCTTTCAAGAATGCCAAGGCTGTTTTAATCCCGAGTCTTGGTCTTTTGACATCAATCAATTAATTTCTGTCGATACCCTCGCAGAAAAAATCCTCAGCAACCCTAACAATGAGGGTGTAACCTTTTCTGGAGGAGAACCTTTTTGGCAAGCGCGATCGCTGGCAAAATTAGCGGGGAAATTGCGAGAAAATGGCTTAAATGTGATGTCTTTTACGGGGTTTACCCTCGAAAAATTGCGATCTAAAACTGCCCCTTTAGGTGCAAAAGAACTTCTCGAACAACTCGATATTTTAATCGATGGTCCTTATATGGAGTCTCTAGCGATTCATTCTCCAGATTCTCCTGTTGCTTCTCGCAATCAACGGGTTAATATTTTTAATCCTGCTTTTCAGGATAAAATTACTTGGGGTAGCGACCAAATGGAGATTCACATTCTCAAGGATGGGACACGCATTTGTACAGGATATCGCGGGCAAATGGGGCTTGATGAATAAAGATGAGGGAAAATTGCAGGGAGGCGATCGCCATTCTCGATTATAGTAAGAAAGGCAAACTTTCCCTACTTTCTCATGGAAAACAATATCATTGTCCAAACTCACAATCTTAGAAAAAATTATCGAAAATTAACCGCCGTTGAAAATGTCAATATTACGGTTCGTAAAGGGGATGTGTTTGGTTTTTTAGGACCGAATGGGGCAGGAAAAACCACTACAATTGCTATGCTCTTAGGGCTGATCCGTCCCACAGGAGGCGAAGTCAAAGTTTTGGGAGAAAAAGTTACTCCCAATCACAATAAAGTTTTACGTCATGTGGGGGCATTAGTGGGAGCAATTCCCGCTTTAATTCCCCATTTGTCGGCGAGAAAAAACTTACAACTAATGGCAACTCTATACCCGGATTTGCCTAAAAATCGCGTCCAAACTGTTTTAGAATTAGTGGGTTTAGCTGATGTAGCCCGACGCAAACCCGATAAGTTTTCTACGGGAATGAAACAGCGTTTGGGGATGGCTTTGGCTATTCTACATCAACCTCAGCTTTTAATCTTAGATGAGCCAACAAATGGCATGGATCCAGCAGGAATGCAGGAGATGCGTCAAATTATTCAAACTTTATCTAAGGAAGGAGTAACGGTATTTTTATCCAGTCATCTACTCTATGAAATCGAACAAGTATGTAATCGTATTGCTGTCTTAAATCACGGTGCTTTAATTGCTCAAGGGACAATGGCAGAAATGCGAGGAGAAGAAAAGAATATTCGCATTAAGGTCAAGAATTTAGATGCTGCTTTTCAGGTTTTAGAAACACTAGACAATGTTACTTATATTAACAAAAATAACGATTCGATTGACCTTCGTGGTATTGATAGCGAATTGGCGATAAAATCTTTGTGCGATCGTGAAATTTATCCCCAAGAAGTCTTTTATACAGGCAACGATCTAGAAAAGTTATTCCTAGAACTAACCAAACAAGAGGAAAAATGAGCGAGAATATTGCTAAATATTATGTTATTTACGATGGAAACTGCAATCTCTGTGTCACCTTTACGCAACTCCTCGAACAGTTCGATCGCGGGCAATTATTTAATTATATTCCCATGCAGGATCGAGAGAATTTGGAATCTTTTAATATTACCCCACAAGATTGCGAAATGGGCATGATTTTAATCGATCGCAACACTCCTGAAAAATGCTGGCAAGGAAGTGTTGCAGCCGAAGAAATTACCCGCTTATTGCCAATGGGAGAATTATTTGTTAATACTTATCGTGCTATTCCTGGCATGAAATGGTTTGGCGATCGCACTTACGAACAAATTCGCGATAATCGTTATCAATGGTTTGGTAAACGCGACTCTACTTATCACTTTGAAATTGATTCTATCCCCCCCAGCCCCCCTTGATAAGGGGGGAGAATCTAAGATAAGGGGGGAGAATCTAAGATAAGGGGGGAGAATCTAAGATAAGGGGGGAGAATCTAAGATAAGGGGGGGAGAATCTAAAAGCCACCCTTGAGGTTTTTAAAAACCGATCGGAACCCCTAAAATGTCTGGGAAGTGGCAACTTCAGGAACAATAAACGTATTAGCAGAAAGTCTGCTGAAACTTTCTAAACCCGCAGCTTGGAGCAGTTTTTTCCAATCCTGTGCGATCGCGGCATCATCGGGATTTTCCTGATAAGCCTGTGCTAACTTATTTAAAGCACCATACCAAATCGACTTATCCGCTAAAAGGCGAGCTTGTTCGTGAGAAGACTTACCGGACAATTCAGCCGTCATTTCCCCAGACAGGGGAACTCGTCGAATCGAACTATAAACTTCACTCACCACTTCATTAGTCTCATCGTAGGCATTCACAGACCAAGAATAATCTTGTTCCTCAGCTAAAAGATTTTCTCCCTTTTCATTCGTTTCAGGAATCACAATGCGGAGAATACCTTCAGCCCCAGAAATTTGATATTCAGCTTCATACACGAGGCGATCGCTTGCATCCGTCAATTGAAAATAAATATCTCGCGTTGCGTTGGTATTGGCCATCGCAGGCACATAAATAAATACTGACGTACTATCTGTTACTGTTACGCCAAAATTAGAAGCCGGTACCAAAGCCGCCAATCCAAGAGGGTTGCGATCGCCGCTACGAGTTCCCCCCGATTGGGTGCGTTCGGGAGCCCCCAAACCCGCAGGAGGCGTAAAATTAGCATTATCCCACTGACTGGGAATACCTTGAGCCAAAAGCGCTCCAGAAGGGGCGATCGCACCGGAAAATCCAGTCAATAACGTCGTCCCCACAGCCAAAGCCAAGAATTGAAAAAGATGAGATTTTGATAAACGCATAATCCGTTAATCCAGTAAGACGTAAAGATAAGTTGATATTTGCCAGCTACACCCTGATATAGAACAGATCGGATGAAATAAGATAGTCCCGTTCTTTTAGTAGATGCCCTCCCTAAATAATCGAGAGTCGTTTTCTGGTTAAAACGCTTAAAAGTTCATCCCGAGCATTGAGATCGGTCTTGATTCTGTTAAGTTAATCGATTGTAGGACTGTCCGATCGGAGACGAGACTTCAGTAAAAACCTCAATAGTGACTCTTTGAACTTCACCGAAATCCAAAATGATTCCAGATCCCCCTCTCTCTGTTTTACCTCATTTACCTAAAAAGTCGAGAACCATTCGCCCGATCGCAGCGGCCATTATTCGTGGCATCACCTTCCAAGGAGATAAACTCTACGCTCTAGATTCCACCAATGGCTATCTACTCCAGATCGATCCCATCACCGACAATACTACAATTCTCAATCATCATTGCTGGCAAGATTTTGTGGGAGCAACAGGATTGGCGATCGCCGGGGATACCCTTTGGTTTACCCGCAATGAAGATGTTTATTTCTGTACCTTAAACGAAGAGATTAAACCTCAGCGTTTTATTAGTCTCCATCATCCCGCCAATGGCATTGCCGTCTTAGACTCTACGGTTTATATTACCTCCATGCGAGATGGTTGTATTTTCATCTTTAGTCGCGAAACTCGGCGAGAAATTACCCGTTTGTACCTACCTGGAATCGGAATCGAAAATATTACCGTTAAAGGAGAAGAATTATGGCTGTGCGATGATGATGAACAAAGTGTTTATTGTCTCGATCGCGCCACGGGAGAATTAAAATTTAGCGTTTTAACTCCTTTTGAAAATCCCACCGGACTGGCCTTTCATCAGGATAAAACCACGGGAGAAGAAATTCTTTACGTTGCTTATGCTTACGAAGAACCCTACATTCGCGATAATCCTAACGCTAATCCCAATTACGAATTACAGTACCGCGATCGCACTTTCATTCATCCCCTTTATTTTCATTACAATCCCGCCGAAAAATACGCCCGTTCTAATGGCTTTTTATTGGAGATGTCCTACACCGAAGAATTATCTCCCCTCGATCCCGTAGAACTGGAAGATTTGGAATGGCGCATTGCCCTCCCAGCAGAAACCCAGCGTCAGAAAGTGCGACAAGTCGAACCCATTGGTTTGCCCTTTGAAGAAAGAATCATCGACGGTCAGCACATCGCCGTTTTTAAATTCGAGAAATTGAACTCAGAACAGCGCTATATTTTCGGCTGGAAGGCAGTGTTAGAAGTATGGGGCATCAAATATCAATTCGGACCCCAAGACGGGGAAAACGTGCCGGAAATGCCCTCAGAATATTGCGATCGCTATCTCGTGGATAATGATAATTTAGCGATGGATAAGGAAAACATTCAGCGTGCCGCCAAAGATGCGATCGCCGATGAAACTAATGTTTTACGAAAAATGTATAACATTCGCAATTACGTTTACGATCGCCTTTCTTACGGCATCAAACCCCATATTGATACCCCCGATGTTGCCCTAGCAAGGGGGATAGGCTCTTGCGGCGAATATTTAGGAGTTTTACTCGCTTTAGCGCGTCTAAATGGCATTGCTTCTCGTACCGTCGGACGCTATAAATGCCCCCCTAAACCTTTAGAAAAATTTATCCCTCTCGAACCGGATTTTAATCATGTTTGGATGGAGTTTTTCTTACCAGGTTTTGGTTGGTTGCCAATGGAATCTAACCCCGATGATATTAATGAAGGGGGTCCTTATCCCACTCGCTTTTTTATGGGATTAGCTTGGTATCATGCGGAAATGGCCAAGGGTGTACCTTTTGAAAAACTTTATATTCAAGATGCCCCCATTCCTAAAGAAAAAGTTTCTATTGGAGAACTAGCCATCAATCATGTCCGCTTTACCATTTTAGATGAATTAGATCCCAATGATTTTACTAAAAAATGATGAACAATAATTTGGCAATAGATAAAGAGAACATTACCATTTTGGATGAGTTGGATTCCAATGAGTAATGGGCATTTAGAGTCGCCAGTCAGGGATTTAACTCCCTGTCTCTAACCATTCCTTTACTTCTGCATCGGTTAAACCTTGTCCTAATTTGAGATATTCAGCTTGGGCAGCTTGTAAAATATGTTTCATCATCACGGGTTTTTCCTCATGCACCGCTAAAAACGCCGCATTAAGGGCGATCGCATAAATATTTCCCCCAGACACATTCAACTGACCCAAACGCTCATATTTCAGTCCATTGGTAGGAGTTTTCTCTGGGAAAATACGTCGCCAAATTTCACTTCTGGCTGCTACGTTAGGAAAAGGAAAATTGACAATAAAACGCAAACGACGGATAAATGCCCGATCTAGGGAGTCTTTGAGATTGGTGGTGAGAATAGCCAAACCCTGATAAGCCTCCATGCGTTGGAGTAAATAACTCACCTCCAGATTGGCATGGCGATCGCGGCTATCTTGCACTTGAGTTCGTTTCCCAAACAGGGCATCGGCTTCATCAAACAATAATACGGCTCCCCCCGCTTCTGCCCCATCAAAAATTTCTCGTAAATTCTTCTCCGTCTCCCCAATATACTTGCTGGTCACAGCACTGAGATCGATCCGAAATAAATCTAAGTTTAATGCCCCAGCAATCATCTCAGCCGCCATCGTTTTCCCTGTCCCACTGGCCCCCGCAAACAGCGCACTAATCCCTAAACCTCGTTTTCCCCTACCCCCAAACCCCCATTCCTCATACACTTTAGCCAAGTGCTGCACTTGAATAATAATACTTTCGAGACTTGCTTTTTCTCGCTCGGGTAAAACCAAATCCTCCCAACTGGCCTGGGTTTCAATGCGTTGAGTCAAATGCTCTAAACGGGGGCGGGCCTGGCGACGACAATAATCCCAAAGATGCTGATGGATAATGGGTGTAGAACTTTGAGGAAGAATCGATAAACTAGCGGATTGAATCGCGAGAGGAGAGAGATTGAACTGTGCCACAATGTGGTGTAAATGACCGTTTAATTCCAAGGCTGTTTCCCCTAAAGAATGTTCCCACAATGTCAATTGTTCCTGATGGGTTAAAGGGGGAACATCTAAGGGAATTATGCCTTGACGAGGGAGATAAACTCGCTCTGGGGCAGAAAAAATCAGGGGTGTATTGATATTCTGTAAAAAGGTTTCAGTAGAAGAAGTTTGCCTTTGAGAGGGTTTCTGGTCATCTTCTAATTGTAAAAGACTGGGTGTTAATTTTACCCATCGTTGCCAACGCAAACTTAAACGTTTCATTTCCTCTCGATCGGTGGATAAGGACTGAGTAGAGAGGGTATAAAGAGGGAGGTTGAGGTGTTGAGAAATAGTGTAGGCGATCGCACTTTTGGTCTCCTGATCTGACCCGCACAACTGAACAATTGGGTTGTCCTCCTCGTGAGTACGAAAAATCTCTGTTACCTGTTCGACAACCGCTTGATGAGAGGCAGGTAAAATCGGGGCAGCCCAACGGGGTAAAAATGGCTCGATCGCTCCAGATAAGAGCAGATCTTGATAGGTTTCCCCCAATAGATAATGTAAAATAGCTTCATCAATCTGCAAATTTGCATGGGTAATATCTTCTTGGGCATCCCATTTTAACAGTTGCCAACGACGGAGGGGAGCGTTGGGATGAAATGCAGTCCAATGGCTATCGGGAAAGAGTTTTAGGGCAAGGTGAAATGTGGGATAATGAGTATCGGCTTTTTGGTTCGCTAAGGCACATAAATCGCGAAAATTGGGATGTATAGCTCTGCCAACACAAAGTAGTAGAATATCGCGCTCAAACGAGGATAAATTGAAACATTGACACAAATGGAGTAAAGCAGGAGATTGAGTCATTTGTGCCGCGATCGCTTCTGGATCTGGAGGTTCAATTTGAGTAAGTTTCTCCTTTGAGTTATGTAAACGAGAAATGTAGCGATCTAGAACAAAATGAACCTTAGTTAGCGATCGCATCAGGTATTGATAATTTTCTTGATGCCAATCAGTCATTGTTGGGAGCCTATCGGAAACCATGTTGGATGTGATATAGGAAGAAACACACACTATATTTGGATTATAAGAGGTAGGAAAGTAATTTTAATAAAAATTGTCTTCAAAGGGAGAAATCTAGTTTAGAATTGGGGGATTAAGATTTCTTTGCTTCCAAGCTATGAGTTCCTCAAGCAAGTCCTACGCCCCAAAACTAAATCACTCTACCCCAAACCGGAAAACAGCCCGTTTTTCCCCCTCCCCTGTGGTACAGACTAAAAAAGAGACTAAAAAAGACTCAAAAGACTCAAAAGACTCAGCGTTACCCCAGTGGCAACCCAGTGCAGAGAATTGGCAAGCTGGTAATTCTACTTCCCCCGCAGCATTATACGGACATCAAGCCCCTGTTCAAGCCAAACTCACCATTGGGGAAGTGGGGGACAAATACGAACAGGAAGCAGAGCAGGTGTCCAAAAATGTAGTAGAACAAATTAACTCGCCTCAAACTGACCCTAACAATACAACAGTCCAACGGGAAACAGAGAAAGATGAGTTACAAATGAAACCCCTTCTCCAACGCCGAGAAGCCCTAGGAGGGGGTGCAGCCTCCCCAGAGTTAGAAAGTTCCATTAATCAAGCGAGAGGGGATGGACAGCCCTTAGAGGCAGGCTTGCAGCAACAAATGGGGCAAGCGATGGGAGCAGATTTTTCGGGGGTGAAGGTACATACAGATAGTCAGGCTGACCAGTTAAATGAGTCCATACAAGCCAAGGCATTTACTACTGGCAAAGATATCTTTTTTAAACAAGGAGCATATCAGCCTAACAATAAAGGAGGACAAGAGTTAATTGCCCATGAGTTGACCCATGTAGTACAGCAGGGAGGAAGTAACATTCAAGCAAAACCCACCATTTCGGTGCAAGAAGATACTCTCCAAACTATGGGAATACAGCGCACTCCAGAAGATGTATGGAATAATGTGGGAACTTTACCTCAAGTGAATGAAAAAGATGCAAAATTAATATTACATCAGGATTTTTATTCTAACTGGTTCCTAGCACAAGAATATTTGTTAAATCCTAAAAAATGGACTGAAAGAAACAAACAAGAAAGTGAAGCACAACAGCACTCAGAAGTTTTTAAAGGACTGATGAAAATACTTCTCAAACTGCGGGAATCTGAAACAAACGAACTTTTGACAATAGTTAGAGATGAATTAAAACAACAAAAGCAGTTTCAAAATTTGTCCAAAGATGAAGTGTTGAAGTGGAGTGCCGCAGGTAGCCAATCTTTAACTTCGGATATTGATGTTAATCTGAAAGGGGCGGGTTCAATTCCAGCAGTTGGTTTATTTAATAAATATTTCAAAACTAAGTTAGGTTGGTCATTAGATCCTGGAACCGTTTATGATGTCAATGTTTATGCTCAAGACTTTATGACCCCTAAAGCAGGAAAAGGAGCGCCTTTTGAGAAAGGAGAAAATGAACAACAACCAACAATTACCCCTATTCAAGAAGTTGAAGAATTAAATACAGGAGATCAAAGTAGTTCACTCAGTTTTGATGCTTTTGCCATAAACCAAGATGTTTGGTCAATGGTAAAAATGCGAATTTATATGACTGAAAGTGAGTGGAATGCTTATAAAAACGAAATGTTAGTCAATGCGAAAGAAGATAGTTCTCCTGATGGTCTTGCCCGTGAGTTGCAAGTACAAGCTCAAATTGAAGATGCGGAAGGATATTACCAAGAGTATAAAAGCAATTTAGAGACAAAAATTCACGAAATTGAAAATAGTGGCGACCAAATTTACACAAATATGCGTTCTGTTTTAACTCAAGGACAAAATTATCTTTCTGAACATCAGCAAGAAGCTTCTAAAAAAATGATTGCTGCAAATTTAATTTATGAAGAAAAACTAAAAGAAGTCACTCAATTGCGTCAAGAACTACAATCATTAAAACAGAATAGCCCTCAAGCAGTGGCCAAAATCAAGGAAATAGGCATTCAACTGAAAAATGTACTCTCTGAAGCAATTTTGTATTCTAATGAAGCCTATTTCACCCAAGGTGCTGTTCATTTTGCTGTGATTGGACAACAAATTGGTAAAGGGGAATCTAAATTAATTATGTCTGAGGATGAGCATCTTCATTCTTTCCGAGAACAAGTAGGAGATACCTTGAAAGTTCTGGGGGAATATCAAGATTCTACCATTGATAAAGCAATCATGAAAGCAGGGAAATATATTGACCGTATGGCAAAATCTGCTATCCCTCTCTTTGAAGGAATCGACCCATCAAACGATTATAACAAATTAGCTCAAGTTGGGGCTGCGGCTGCTAAATTGAAAGCAGATAAAACCAAGCGAGAAGAATTAAAAGATCAATCATCATTAAATGAGAACGAAACACAAAAATTGTCAACTTTAGAGGAGACAGTTCCTCAACAAGAACAGCAATTTACAGAATTAGCTGGTAAATTTAGTTCTGTTCAAGAACTTCGTGCAACTGTTATTGCAGTGGGTAAACAAATTGAAAAAGATTTCCGTCAGAAACAACGAGAGAAAAATTCACAGAATCAGGTAGCCACAGTCCCAGTTGAGCAACCCGAAAACCAAGATCATCAACTGAACCAAATTCAAGAAAATATTGAAGAGGCGGATCAAGGACTGGGAACTTTTGATAAAATTCTGCTAGGGTTGGGGTCACTTACTCTTGCTGCTTTACTATTTTTATGATAAATTGAAGGAATTATAGTAAACAACAATTAAAGAATAAAGTGGTTTATTTTTAACAAAATTAGGTTTACCAATACTGGTTAATGAGTTATATTATTTTGCGCGATATTCCTAAGCAGTCTGTTCAACTTGACCTGCTGCTGCATCAAATTCAAGGCGGTTTCCGAGGGTTTCGAGATATTCCAGGGGGTTTCCATTATGGCGCGGTTTTGTCCCAAGGAAAATGGCGAGAATTTTGGTGCTATCTCCAAGCGGAAACGGTGTTGGTGAAAAGATTTGATGCTGAACTGCAAAAATTGGTTGAGGATCCCCCTGAACAAATAGAGCAGTATTCCCAATTAGCTGGTCAAAATGCTATGGACCAGGTGTTAATGCCTTATCCTGTCAATCAATGGGAGAATTGGCAATCTTTGACCCAGTATATTAAAACGGATTCCCCGAAATTATATTTAGAGCAATCTTCTTTTGGGGAAGTCAATAGTGAGTCTCGATCGCGTTTTGAAAAGGCGTTTATTGTGGCACATCAGGGGAATATTGAGGCGTTTTTAGCAGAGTTTCAATTTGCGTTTTTGCGTTGGTGGATGACAACGAAGGGAGAAATGGATCGGGGCGTGCAAGAATATTGGTCTTCTTTACTGGATGGGATGTATAATGCAGGAGAAAGGGCGATCGCCTCTCATCCAGAATTATTCAGTCAATTCATTGATGTACTGTTGCCCCAACTAGCACAACTTCCCCCAGAAGCCTTTACTCCCAAAAGTGTCGTTTGCACTCATTTAGATTATTTAATTGAGGATATTAATGATACAGAAATTGGTGAGTTACGACAAAAAGGACGAATTTTATCCGCTTATATTCAAAAAAGACAAGCATCTTGACATACTCTCACCGCTAAACGCTTGAGCGTTCTAGCGGGAGATTCTTGAACTCGCATTCAAGATTTCCTGCTTCACAGATTTTTGACTAGGCAA